>JAGHTJ010000070.1 GCA_018065375.1 Candidatus Equinaster intestinalis
GGATAATTTGTTAATTTTTTGTGAAACCGATTTTTAAGGGCGCATTTCTTACCGAAATGCGCCCGAAAAATTTTAATTATTCGTGTCTGCGGGGTTTAAAACCTTTTCTGTCTGAGCGGGGTTTTCTTTCGGGAACATCGTCTGCTCCCTCTTCAACAACCGCACCGTTTACCTCAACAAGTGCATCTCTGCGGGAAAGATTGAGTCTGCCCTGGTCGTCAATCTCGGTTACCTTTACGATTACCTGGTCGCCAACGGCTACAACATCTTCAACCTTTTCAACACGCTTTACATCGAGGCGGCTTATATGAACAAGTCCCTCTTTGCCGGGAGCGATTTCAACGAATGCGCCGAAGCTCATAATTCTTGTAACCTTGCCGCTGTAAATTGCGCCGATTTCGGGGTCATTGGCAATGGTTTCGATTATCATAATTGCCTGCTTTGCCTTATCAATATCAAGACCGGCAACAAATACGTGACCGTCCTCCTCGATAGTGATAGTACAGTCGCACTGCTCTTGAATAGACTGAATAACCTTGCCCTGCTTACCGATAACATCACCGATTTTATCGGGGCTGATGGTAGTTGTAAGCATTTTGGGAGCATATTTTGAAAGCTCTTTTCTGGGCTCGGGAATAACCGGAAGCATAATTTCATCAAGGATATAGTTACGAGCCTTGTTTGTTTTCGCAAAGGCTTCCTTAATGATTTCGGGGGTAAGACCGTGAACCTTTAAGTCCATCTGAATAGCGGTGATACCGTTTTTGGTACCTGCTACCTTAAAGTCCATATCGCCGTAGAAATCTTCAAGACCCTGAATATCAATCATGGTCATAAAGTCGCCGTATACACCGTCATCTCCGGTGATAAGTCCGCAGGAAATACCTGCAACCGGCGCCTTAATTGGAACGCCTGCCGCCATAAGAGCAAGGGTTGAGCCGCAGATTGAGCCTTGAGAAGTAGAACCGTTTGAAGAAAGAACCTCACTTACTACGCGGATTGCATAGGGGAATTCTTCAACGCTCGGAATTACCGGCAAAAGGGCACGCTCTGCCAATGCACCGTGACCGATTTCACGTCTGCCGGGACCACGGGAGGGCTTGGTTTCGCCTACCGAATAAGACGGGAAATTGTAATGATGGATATATCTCTTTTCGGTTTCTTCATCGAGGCCGTCCAGCTTCTGTGCTTCGCTTACCGAAGCCAAAGTTGCAATAGAGAGAACCTGTGTCTGACCGCGGGTGAACATACCCGAACCGTGTGCACGGGCAATCAAATCAACCTGTGCGTTAAGAGGACGAATTTCATCGATGCCTCTGCCGTCAACACGCTTTTTATCGTTTTTGAGCCAGTTACGAACAACGTGCTTCTGAACGAGGTACATAATTTCATCAATTTTTGCCTCGTTGCCCTCAAACTGCTCATCGTATTTCTCGTGAACAGCCGCATAAATGGGAAGAAGCGCCGCATCGCGAACAAGCTTATCATCGGTATCGAGAGCCTTCTTAACATCTTCGATGCAGAAGTTTTCGATTTCTTCGAAAATAACGGGGTCGGGGTCGTTGGATTCAAATTCAAATTTCGGTTTACCGATTTCGGCAACTATGCCGTTTATGAATTTAACAACTTCCTTATTTGCCTCGTGACCTGCCATAATGGCATCAAACATAGTATCATCGGGAATTTCCTTACCGCCTGCCTCAATCATTGCAACGAGGTCGGCAGTAGAAGAAACGGTTAAATCAAGGATTGATTTTGCTCTCTGCTCCAAATTCGGGTTGATAACGATTTCGCCGTCAACAATACCTACTTTAACCGAAGAAATCGGGCCTGCCCACGGAATATCCGAAATGGCGATTGCGCAGGATACGCCGATAGCCGCCGCAACCTCGGGTGAGCAATCGTGGTCAACCGACATAACGGTTGCAACAACGGTGCAATCGTTTCTCATATCCTTCGGGAAAAGGGGACGAATCGGGCGGTCAATACAACGTGACGCCAAAATCGCCTTATCTGCCGCCTTACCCTCTCTGCGAGTGAAGGAGCCGGGGAAACGGCCTACCGAATACATTTTTTCTTCGTAATCAACCGAGAGCGGGAAGAAATCCGCGCCCTCTCTCGGCTTTGCCGAAGCGGTTACGGTACAGAGTACCTGGGTTTCACCGTAGTAAGCCATTACTGCGGCGTTTGCAAGCTGCGCCATCATACCCGTTTCGAGTTTAAGGGGTCTGCCTGCAAGTGTGGTTTCGTAAATCTTGTGATTTTCAAACATTTAAGTTTCCTCCTTTATTTTCAGAGGTGTTTCCGTTTAGCAATAAATTCATACCCGAATTTTTCGGGCATCAATTTACCGCTAAACCACGAAAAACCTCTTTTTTACATTGATTTTTTAATTGCTTTTTAATTACAACAAGGCAGACCGTAGCGGTCTGCCCTGGTTTAGTCTTACTTACGAAGACCGAGCTTTTTAACGATAGCACGGTATCTTTCAATATCGTTCTTCTGCAAATAAGCGAGAAGGTTTCTTCTCTTACCTACCATCATCATAAGGCCTCTGCGAGAATGGTGGTCCTTCGCGTGAACCTTTAAGTGAGCGTTAAGCTCATTGATGCGGGTGGTGAGGAGAGCTATCTGTACCTCGGGAGAACCGGTATCGCCCTCGTGAGTAGCATAATCAGCAATAATCTGCTGCTTCTGTTCCTTAAGCATCTTTTTCACTCCTTTTAAAATATTTGTACGCCGCAAACTCGGTAGCAGGTCACAGTGTTTCCGGATAACCGGCAGACGCCTGCAACTGTGTAAACGGTAACGAAGATAGTATACCACAAAGCAGGTAAAATGTAAAGTACTATTTATTGTGGTAGGCTATCTTATTATACATATATATAGCCGATTTTATTTTATCGGCGAAAAACCCTTTTCGGTGAGAAGCTCTATAATGGCTTCGGGGGTGGCCGTAATTACAAGGCAGAGCCTGTTTTCCGATTCGTAAATCAACCGTTTTTGTATTTTGGCGGTTTCGTTTTCGTTTACGCTTTTAAAATTCTCCGCCGCCTTGGTAAGAGAAGCATTGAGCTCGGTTATCGCCTCGCTCTTTTTCTCCTTTGTTTCGAAATCGAAAAAGGCCACGGTATCAAGATGCTCGTCCGAATCGTTTATATAAACGGCGCTTTCTCTTGCCGATTCACCCGAAAAGCCGAAATAAACTGCAACCTTATCGGGTGTAAGCTCGGTCCACACTATATCCGAATCAAGCTTTTCCTTAACTGCTTTTGCAAGCTCCTCGGGGGGCTCGCTGTTTATCTCGGTGCCGCAGGAGGCAAATGCCGCCGTCACCAATAAAACACAGCATAAAATCAAAAGGGCTTTTTTAAATGTCCTCATACAATACCTCTCAAATCTGCGATTTTAAACCGCAAAATCAGTCGATATGGGTATTATACTATATTTTTCGCTTTAAGTAAACAAAAATTTATCTGTGGTGCAATTTACGGCATAATTCCATCTTTACATAATTTATGATTACATATTATTACTGCATAATGTTTTTTCTACATTTCCACCGAGTTATCCACCGAAAAAAACGAATTTATGCGGCTTTCGGGACTTATCAACACAAAAAATGTTGATTACACGGTGGATAACTATAATAACTTTGCGGGTTAATCCCGTTTACATAACCACATTTTTTGCATCGAAAAAAATGGTAAAAAGTAACTTTTTGTCAAATTTTCGTTAGCGTGACAAGAATAATCCGAACCTGCCTGAAACAGTAAATTTTAGGTATATTTCCGCCTTTTGATTTTGGTGGGCGCTACAGCATAATGTAAATGAGGGCAAAAACGAGCAGCTCATCGGTCTTACTGCTGCCGAGCAGTAATATTATGCCGAGAATGAGCCTTGATTCCTCATCAAACGAAAAATTTTTAAAATCAAAAAGTCCCAGAATTTTAGAAAGCGGGTTGTTTTCAGCCTGCCCTGCCGTTTCCCTGCCGATTTTCGGTGCTTCCGCGCTTTTTTCCCCTTCGGGAGGCGAATTTCGGGAAGACGATTGCCGCTCGCGCGCAAAAGCCGAGCGTTTTTGCATTTCACGAACCCTGTTTGCCGCGCTGTTAATCTGCTCTACGGTAAAATCCTCCAAAAACTCACCCTCTAAAAATCAAAAAGTCCGCTCTCGCTTATCAGCGGAACGAGAGCGGCGGCTTTAAGTATTTTTACCGCCTTATCCGCCTTTTTCTGCCGCTCGGCTGAAAGATATGGCCGAAGCGACATTATCAGCCTCACCCTCGAATCCTCCGAGGAGGCGGAAAATTTGTTTATTATGGGAAGCAATCTCGCCATATCGGGAAGCGGCGAAGAACTTTTTTCTTCCTCGCCGCCGAATAAGCTTTGCGCCATACCCTTTATTTTTTCCATACCCGCGGGGTCGTTAAGCAACGCCGAAAGCTTATCACTTATTTCATCCATTGCTTTTTTCTCCGAAACGGTTTATAATGTCCTTTGCCGAATTGCTTTTCAGTATCTTATCGGCGGCACCGCTTTTTATAAGGTTTTCAACCTTTTGGCGGTCGGCGGCGGAGAGCGCCTGCATGAGCGCCGCAGAGTCTCCTTTTTTTGCCGCCTTTATAAGCGCATCGGCATTAAGTCCGTTTTGTTTTAAAACAGAATATATATCATTTTGATTGTTCAAAAAAATCCCTCCTCAAAACATTATATGCAGTTTTGAGGTATCGGTATGAGGTGTTTTATGAGAATTATCGTAATTTCGGATTCCCACGGAAAAGTAAGCCAAATAGACTATGCTCTGCAATCCTTTCCCGATGCGAAAAACGTCTTTTTTCTCGGCGACTTTGTAAGAGATATTGAAAAGCTTTACGAATTTTATCCCGACAGAATTTTTCACACGGTAAAAGGCAACTGCGATTTTGACCGTAACGAACCCAACTGCTCCGAAATAATACTCGCCGGCAAACGGATTTTCTTCACCCACGGCCACACCCTTTCGGTAAAAAGCGGTACCCAAAGACTGCTCGAAAGAGCCAAAACGGTCGGTGCGAATATAGCCCTATACGGACACACCCATATAGCGAAAATCGAATATGAAGACGGTATTTATCTCATAAATCCCGGTTCGCTCTCGGCTTCAAGGGACTCCCACAACAGCTTCTGCGTAATAGAAATACGGTCAAACGGCATTCTGCCGGCAATAATCAACACATAAAATTAAACGGTTACCGAAATTGCTTCGATAACCGTTTTTTCTTCCTTATTTTATAAGCTTATTTTATAAATTCGCAGAGTAAATCGGTATAGCGCGCCGGATTTTCAAGCGGCATATCGGCTATTAAAAGCGCCTGACAGTAAAGCACCTCGCCGAGTCTTGCCGCCTTTTCCTTATCCTCGCCGTAAATTTCCTTTAGAGTGGCGAAAATTTCATGGTCGGCATTTATTTCGAGAACGCGCTCTGCCTTGGGCTTCATTTCACTTGACGGAATAGAAGCAAAATATTTTTCCATTTCGAGTGTTATTCCGCCTTCGGTTGAAAGGCATACCGGGTGACTCTTGAGCTTTTTGGAAATTATTACATTCTTTACGCCCTCGATGTTTTCCTTTAGGTATTCGAGAAGCTCTTTGTTTTCCTTTTCGAGCTCTTCGGTCTGCTTTTCGTCTGCCGCTAAATCCGCCTTTTCGGAATTTATCGAGCAGAAATCCTTTTCGTTTTCGGGGGGCAGAACCTGCATTACAAATTCATCAACCTCATCGGTAAGGCAGAGCATATCATAGCCCTTTTCCTTTACGAGCTCGGTTTGCGGCAGAGAAATTATCTTATTTACCGATTCTCCGCAGGCATAATAAATATGCTTTTGGTCCTCCGGCATCTTTTGCAGATACTCGGAAATCGTTATCATTTTCTTTTCGTTCATCGAATAGAAAATCAGCAAGTCCTTAATATCGGCGGCGTGCATACCGTAATCGGCAGTTACACCGTATTTCAGCTGAATACCGAATGCCGTAAAGAACTTTTCGTACTTTTCTCGGTCGTTTTCAAGCAGTTTTTTAAGCTCGGTTTTTATCTTCTTTTCGATGTTGGTTGCTATGGTTTTGAGCTGATGGTCCTGCTGGAGCATTTCCCTTGAAATGTTGAGCGACAAATCATCGCTCTCAACTACACCCTTTACAAAACGGAAATGGTCGGGCAGTAAATCCTCACAGCTTTCCATTATCATAACACCGCTTGAATAGAGCTTGAGTCCCTTTTTATAATCCTTGGTAAAGTAATTGTAGGGTGCGGCGCTCGGTACAAAAAGCAGAGCCTTATAGGAAACGAGTCCCTCGGTGCTTATCTGTATGGTTGCGGCAGGCTCGGTGGAATCGAAGAAATTATCCTTATAAAATGCATCAGTTTCCTCTTTTGTAACCTCCGCCTTCTGCTTTTTCCAGAGCGGAATCATACTGTTGAGGGTGTCCTCCTCGGTATAGCTTTCCTGCTTGGCATCTTCGCCCTCACCCACCGTTTTATATTTGGTAACCTCCATTTTTATCGGGTATCTTATATAATCGGAATAGGTTTTAATAAGATTTTTAAGACGGTATTCTTCGAGAAAATCCGAATAACGCTCGTTTTCGGTATCTTCCTTTAAGTGCATTATAACCCTTGTGCCAACCCCGCTTTTTTCACATTCGGCAATGGTATAGCCCTCTGCCCCATCGCTTTCCCAGCGGTATGAAGCCTCACTGTCATACTTGCGGCTTTCAACGGTAACCTTGTCCGCCACCATAAACGCCGAATAAAATCCTACGCCGAACTGACCTATAATATTCGCCGCCTCGGCATCGTTTTCGGGTATACCGTCCTTAAAAGCAAGCGAACCGCTTTTGCAGATAGTTCCGAGATTGCTCTCCAGCTCTTCGGCGCTCATACCGATACCGTTATCGCTTACGGTAATGGTGCGGTTTTCCTTATCGGCGGTAATATGAACCGCAAGCTCTCCCTCAATGCTCTTTCTCGCCGCCTCATCGGTAAGCGAAATGTAATGGAGCTTATCAAGAGCATCTGATGAATTGGAAATTATTTCACGCAGAAAAATTTCACGGTTTGTATAAATCGAGTTAATCATCAAATCCAGCAGTCTTTTTGATTCTGCTTTAAAATGTTTTTTTGCCATAAGAATTGTCCTTTCATTTTTGCTGTTTTTCATTATACCACCTTTCACAAAAATATTCAACCGCACATAAAAACATAAATTTACAAAAAAACCTTTTATTTTTTGTTGTTTTACGTTACAATAAGAATAGAGTAAGTTTTTAAGAGGTGAATATCTTGGCAAATGTTATCAGAATGAAAATCGGCGGAATTGAATATTCCATAACAAGTGATGAGGATTCGGCATATATAAAGGGTATTGCAAGCGAGCTCGAGCGCAAGCTGAATGCAGTTCAGCAGAAAAGCCCCTTTTTGTCAACCACCATGGCGGCGATAGTAACCGCTCTCGAATGTATGGACGAAAACAAAAAAACCGAAGCCGAAAATGAAAGGCTGCGCCTTGATATTAAAAAGCTTCTTGAAGAAACCGCCTGTGCAAAGCTCGATGCAGACCTTTATAAAAGAAAATTAGAGGAGCTTACCGGAATGCCGGTAACCGATGATGCCGCAGACCGGGAAATCGAGGTTGAAGAAACCGAAACAACCGATGATTTTGGAGATTTACCGTTTTGAAAAAATGTGAAATTTTAGCCCCCGTGGGAAATTTCGAAATGCTTCAAGCGGCAGTTCGCCTCGGTGCAGATGCCGTTTATCTGGGCGCAAAGGATTTCAACGCGCGGCGCAATGCCGAAAATTTCGGCGAATTCGATTTACAAAAGGCAGTTGAATACTGCCACGCATTTAATGTAAAGGTGTATTTAACACTTAATATTTCGATAAAGGAAAACGAGGTCGGCATTGCCGCCGACCTCGCTGTTTTTGCGCAAAAATGCGGTGTTGATGCCCTGATTGTCACCGATTTGGGACTTTGCGGTATTTTAAATACCGTTTGCCCCGATATGCCGCTTCACGCCTCAACACAGATGACGGTCCACAGCCTTTCTGCCCTCCCCGCCCTTCAAAAGCTCGGAATAAAAAGGGTTGTTCTCTCCCGCGAAATGACGGCTGAAAAAATCGCGGAGTTTGTAAAAAAGGCGGACGAATGCGGAATTGAAACCGAGATTTTCGTTCACGGCGCCCTTTGTATGAGTATGTCGGGTCAATGCCTTTTAAGTGCCGCGCTCGGCGGCAGAAGCGGAAACAGAGGACTCTGCGCGGGCCCCTGCCGTCTTCCCTTTAAGCGCTTACCGAAAACGACTTCCGGATACACCCCGAGGCCATCCAACGAATACGCCTTGAGCCTTAAGGATTTAAGCCTTGCCGATAAAATAAACGAACTTGCCGAAATGGGGGTTGCCTCCCTTAAAATCGAGGGCAGAATGAAGCGCCCCGAATATGTTGCCGCCGCTGTAAGCACCATTAAAAAATGCAGAGACGGCGAGGATTTTTTAAAGGACTATGAACGCCTGCAGGCGGTTTTTTCCCGCTCGGGCTTCACAAGCGGATATTTTGACGGAAAGCTCGGAGAGGATATGTTCGGTGTTAGAACTAAAGAGGACGTTACCGCCGCCGGTGCAACCTTTTCTTCTCTCCACGAGCTCTACCGCGCCGATAAGCCGCGAGTAAAAATTAACGCCGCCGTAAGAATAAAGAGCGAGGAGCCTATAAGGCTTACCCTTTCGGCTGACGGATTTACCGGCGAAGCCGAGCTTCCCGCACCCTCCGCGGCGCAAAATCGGGAAGTAACCGAAGATGATGTTTTGCGGGCAATATCCAAGCTCGGCGGCACACCGTATATACTCGAAAATGCCGAAATCGAGCTCGATGCCGGACTTTTTGTGCCGGTTTCCCTACTTAATAATCTGCGAACACAGGCGGTTAAAAGCCTTACCGAGCAGAGAACAAAAACCGAAGACAGAGAGGTTTTTTCACTACCCGATGCTCCCGAAAGCATAAAGCAGGACGGTGAAAAAATTATCTGCCGTTTTGAAGAAAACGCGCAGATTCCGCGTGATTTAAACGGAATTTACGGCGTTATGGTTCCCCTCGAAAATGAGCCGCCCGTGCTTCCCGAAAATCTCCTTAAAATTGCCGAGCTTCCGCGCGCAATCAAGAGCGAAAAGGCCATTTCAGAGCGACTGCAAATTTTTAAAAGCCGAGGTTTTACCCATGCCGCTATTGGAAATATCGCCGAAATAGAGCTGGTAAAAGCGGCGGGCCTTAAAATATTCTCGTTTTTCGCGATGAACACCTATAATTCCTACGATGCGCTCTTCCTCGAGCAAAGCGGTGCGGAGTTTATTACCGCCTCCCCCGAGCTTACCTTTAAGGAAGCACACGAAATAAAAACACACCTGCCGCTGGGAATTTTTGCCTACGGCAGACTGCCGCTTATGCTTACCGCAAATTGTCCGGTAAATAACGGCGACTGCGCAAGCTGTGATAAAAAGCGCCGCCTTACCGACCGAATGGGGGTTGAATTTCCGGTTCGCTGCCGTATGGGCTTTGCCGAACTGCTTAATTCGAAACCGATTTTCCTCGCCGATAAAGTGGGTGAGCTTAAAGGCTTCTCTTTCCTCACCCTTTACTTTACCGATGAATCCCCCGATACCGCCAAAAAGGTAATAGATGCCTACGCCTTCGGCAATACCTATACCCCCGCCGACTATACCCGCGGTCTTTATTTCAGAGGAGTGGAATAACAAGCTAAAAAACAACATATTCAGATATGAAAAGGGAGGGCAATGCCCTCCCTTACATTATTATATAGTAAAACAATCACTCCATAGTGATTTTTGCGCTATCCTTAATGATACATACCCAGGTATTACCGGCATTGTATTTTAAGGGTGTGCCGTCCTCATTTGTGAGGGTTATGGGAGCGGACGAACCGCCCTTTTTCCACTTAATCTTTTGGTATGTTCCGTTTACGGCGTAATAGCCGCTGCCGCCGTTAAGGTCTATTTTACGGCGATAATTATCAGGATACATCGACATCGGAGTTTTTAAAATGAGCACGTTTTTAAAGAGGTAGGGTGTTCCGTCTGCGCGGTCCTTATTCTGCGCTTTATTGCTGGTCTTTTTATAGCTTCCGCTGGCGGAATCGTATGTAAAATACGAAATATAGGAGCTATTAAACGCCGCCGTTATCTTATTTGCGGGGGAAGCGAGGGTAAGATTTTCTTTTTCGTCCGCAAAGCTCTGCCAGTTGGTATTCTTTTTGGTTTCGGTGCGCCACTTTTTATCGGCAAAACCGCCAAGCAGAGTTTTTCCGCTCGTAAAGAGGGTTTGCCAACCGAAGGCCTGTCCGTACTTAATGCGCTGACCGTAAAGGTCGGTACCTATCTCAAAGTTATCAATATCGTTAAGGTGGGGACCACAGTAGGTTTTATCCTTGCCCGAATGTATGTAAACGGCATCGTGGGCAAGCGCCAAATCAACATAAACGTACCGCGCCGAGCGAACATCGCCTATCTGCTTAAGGTTGCTTATATCGGCAAAAACCGTCATAAGCCGTGTAATTCCGCCCTCGGTTTCGGTTTCATAGACTATATCGGCCTTGTTTACACCTGTTTGGGTATATTTCTGCGCGTTTGAATCGTTATCCACCATAAGGGCTACCGGGCGGTGGGAAACCAGGCTTTTATCGAGGTTGCGAAGACCGGTAAGGTAGTTTACGGCATTGGGATTTTCGGGTTCACTCGAAGAAACGGCGGACGAACTCGGCAAAACCGGCACGGATTCGGCAGGTTTTTCCTCCTCGGCACCCGAGCAACCGCATATACAAAGTGTTAAAACGGCACAAAGACCGATGCAAAAAAGTTTTTTAGTCATAAAAACGCCTCCGATTAGTACTGATATTATTATAAAGCCAAAACGCGGCTATTTCAACACGAAAAAAGGAAAAATAAAAATTTTTTAATTTCCTATTGATTTTTTGCAAAATGTGTGTTATTATAATGTACCGTTGATAAACTTAATATCTGCGCTGATAGCTCAGCTGGATAGAGCGTCTGGCTACGGACCAGAAGGTCGGGAGTTCGAATCTTCTTCAGCGCGCCAAATAAAAAACGATATACCGAAAGGTATGTCGCTTTTTATTTTTGTAAAAAGAAGATTCAAACAGGGCAATCGCAAAGCGATAAAAACAGTCCGGTGGACTGTTTTGGTGCCCGCGTGCGTGCCGGGGAAAGGTTTATCTTT
>JAGHTJ010000051.1 GCA_018065375.1 Candidatus Equinaster intestinalis
TTGCTATAAATAAAATTACTATATCGTTTATAAACTGTCAATTTACATATTCGGACAGATTGGGACAGATTTTTTAAAATCTTTTTGTGGGTGTGATTTTATGGTTGTAAAAAATATATTGCAACTATACTGTTTACGGAAACCACAGAAAACATTAAGGAGACATCGATTTTTTTGAAAACAATAGCTTTGTAATAAAACAGAAATTCGTAAAAATGCGACTTTTCCATCACTAAAGAAAAAACATCGGCCCGGATTCGTATTAAAAATCCGAGCCGACAAAAATTAAGTTTTTTGGAAACAATTTGTATTTTTGAAAGGAAATATGTTCATATATTAGAAAATAAATCTCCGCATTTTCACATTTTAAATACCATTTAATGATTTTTTAAAACGATATAACGAAAGATTTAATTGGGATATTTTCAAGATTTCTATTTTACGATATAGGATCAGTGTAATAATTTCATTTCATAATAAGGGTTTTTATAACGGTACATCGTTTCACCATCAGAGGTTTCAAGTGGTTTTAAAGCTTCTTGGTGGGGTGATGCCGAATAATCAATATGGTAATTAATTCTAATGAAATTTTGTAAAGCTTTTACAAATTCTTTCATTAAATCAAAATAATCTTCGCTTTCTTCGCTTGAATATTTTCCAACCCACCAACCCCAATAAACAGGCAAATCAGATAATCCATAATCTTTTAAATAAAAAATTGTTTTTTCGGTTTTTTGACAGGCAATTATTTCTCTTGTGGTGATTTGAATATAATTATAAGGCTGGTTTTTAGCAGTTTTAAACATATCTTCTGCCAGTTTATTTGCTACTTTAATACATTGTTGTTTTTGTTCTTCTCTATGCCTGTTTTGCTCCCTTTTTTTAATTTCTTTTTCTCGTTCCTTTTGTAGGGACCTTCTTTTGGCTTTCCATTTTTTCGGATAAACGAATATTAACTTAAGAATCAATGCAAATATCCAACCCGGATATCCAATAATCATAGTGAGCCAACCATAGCACCCAATTCCCTCAAAAACCGAACCTTCCCAAGTGATCATAAAAGCCGGAAAGCAAAAGAAAATCAAATACAATACGATTAATATGCCAACTATAATTTCCACTTGGTTTTTCTCCCATCAAATGTTTTTTAATATTGCATTTTGTAATATTACATATGAAACAATTGTTCCCATATAACTATCCTCTAGACAAATCAAACTTACTCGTAAAGTGTATCATAAAGAAAAATAAATGTCAATAAATATCAAAAGGAATGCTAAAACAGTCCTGCAGAAACAGATTTTCTAAAAAAAATGAATAATTGATTTATCCCAAAATCTATGCTAAAATTATCATCGGTGATATAAATGAAAGAGTTTATGTTAGGGGTCAATTATTGGGCATCCCATGCCGGTACGGATATGTGGAGAAACTGGAATATTGACATAGTTGAAAAGGATCTTGAGCTATTGGCAAAAAACGGTGTAAATACATTAAGAGTGTTTCCCAACTGGAGAGATTTTCAGCCGGTGGAGCCGATTTTTTCCTGCGCCGGTGCTTTGGAAGAATACCGCCTGCACGGAGAAATACTGCCACAAAATCCTTACTATTTAGATGAAACGATGATTCGGCGTTTTTCCGATTTCTGCAAGGTTGCCGAAAAGAACGGAATCAGGCTTATTGTGGGGCTGCTTACCGGTTGGATGAGCGGCAGGCTGTTTATTCCGGCGGCACTTTTCGGGAAAAATCTTTTTTCGGATTCTACAGCGCTGTTTTTTGAGCAGCTCTACGTTAAAGGCTTTGTTGAATTTATGAAAACGGAAAAGAGCATATATGCATGGGACCATGGTAACGAATGCAACTGTATGGGAAACGCCGCAACAAGGGAAGAGGCATATAGCTGGACAGCCGCTATTACCAATGCTATCAGAGCCTGCGATAATACCCGACCGATTATTTCGGGCATACACAGTTTAGATGTGTCCGGCATTTGGAATATAAAGGATCAAGCCGCCCTTTCCGATATGCTTGTTTCTCACCCGTATCCTTATTGGGTGGAACATTGCCAGGATGCTCCGTTAAACAGTTTCAGAACCTTGCTCGCAGCAACCGTCCAAACCCAATACTATGCTTCGGTGGGGGAAAAAGAATGCTTTGTTGAAGAAATAGGTACTATGGGACCTATGAACGGCACTGATGAGGTTGCGGCAGATTTTCTGAAAATAAATTTGTGGTCTAATTGGGCAAACGGTACTCCCGGTCTTCTTTGGTGGTGCGGATTTGACCAGTCGCATCTTAATTCGCCACCGTATGACAGATATTCGGTTGAAAGAGAACTTGGCATGGTGGATAAATTCGGCAAGCCCAAGAAAACACTTCTTACAATGAAAGAGTTTGGAGAAAAACTCGGTAAGCTTAATATCGAACTACCCAAGCGGGATACAGATGCTGTATGTGTTCTCGGTTATGACCAGGAACATTGGGGAATAGCATATATGAGTTATCTTCTGGCAAAACAGGCGGGCATTACTTTGGACTTTAAGTTTTGCGATCAGCCCTTGCCCGAAAGCAAGCTTTATTTCCTGCCGTCAATCAGATTTAAGGCAATTAACAAGCGCTGTTATGAAGACCTCAAACGGCGGGTTTATGAAGGCGCTACATTGTATATCTCCGAGCATGACGGAAATCTTACCGAATTTGAAGAATTTACCGGTTTGCAGGTAATTACTGCAAGAAAAACCGGAAAATCGGGAGAATTGCATTTTGGAACCGATACATTTTCTTATGATAAACCGTGCCATTTTCAGCTGAAAATGGCGCGTGCGGAGGTTTTGGCAAGGGAGGAAGACGGAAATCCTGCTTTTACGGTTGCAAGCTATGGGGCAGGCAGGGTGTTCTTTCTTAACTTCCCTCTCGAAGAAATGATGCTCGCAAAATGGGATTCCTTTGAAAATGATTACTATAAATTTTATCAAAAAGCGGCAAATCAGGTGCTCGAAAAGAAAGATGTGCGTAAAGTTAATCCTAATGTAGGCTTGACTTTACACCACGGCAATAACAAAACCTACGGTGTTTTAATAAACTACTCTGCACAGCCGCAGAAACCGGAAATAACTGTAAAAGACAATGAGAATGTTGATGTTTTGTACGGCAACATTGAAGAGCTTGAGCCGTTTGGTACAGTTATATTTGAAATTAACAAAAGAGGTAAACAAGCATGAAACGTTCCGAAATAAACAAGGCGCTTAAAGAGCTTGAGGCGATGTGCGAAAGAGAACATTGCTATCTGCCGCCGTTTTGTCATTTTACTCCCAAGCAGTGGGAAAACATCGGGCACGAATACGATGAGGTTCGCGAATGTATGTTGGGCTGGGATATTACCGATTACGGAATGGGAGATTTTGATAAGATGGGATTTTCCCTTATTACAATCCGCAACGGAAATCGCGCAAAGGCCGACAAATATCCTAAAGTGTATGCGGAAAAACTGTTGTATTTAAAAGAGGGCCAGTATGCGCCCAATCATTTTCATTGGTTTAAAACCGAAGACATTATCAACCGCGGCGGCGGAAATGTTCTTATAAAAGTTTATAATTCTTTGCCGAACGAAGAAATTGATTACGAAACAGATGTTACTGTGTATACCGATGGTAAAACTTATACAGTTCCTGCCGGTACAAAGATTCGTCTTACCCCGGGGGAAAGCATACATATTAAACAGTATATGTACCATGATTTTTCGGTTGAAGAGGGAACCGGAGCGGTTCTGCTTGGCGAAGTGAGCCAGTGTAATGACGACAATACCGATAACCGTTTCAATCCGCCTATGGGACGATTCCCCGATATTGAGGAAGACGAGCCCCCTTATCGTTTGCTGTGCAACGAATATCCCGAGGCGAAGTGAGTATGAGATACGATGTTGTTGCCATAGGCGAGATGTTAATAGATTTTGCTTCGGTTTCGAAGGATAGCGAGGGTTATTCCACCCTTGCCGCACACCCCGGCGGAGCTCCCGCAAACTTTCTTGCTGTCATTAGTAAATTCGGCGGCAGGACTGCCCTTATCGGCAAGGTGGGAGACGACACATTCGGACATCTGCTGCTTGGTACCCTTGAAAATAACGGCATTGATACTAAAGGTATGCAGATTTCAAAGGATTTTTTCACTACACTTGCATTCGTTACCTTTGATGAGTTCGGTGACAGAAGCTTTGCTTTTTCCCGCAAGCCCGGAGCCGATACACAGCTTTGCATTGATGAGATAGATTTAAAAATGATAGACGAAGCGCGTGTGTTTCATTTCGGTACATTGAGCCTTACCGATGAGCCTGCAAAAACCGCAACCTATAAGACGGTAGAGTATGCCAAAAAATCCGGCAAGCTGATAACCTTTGACCCGAATTTGCGTGAAATGCTGTGGAAAGATTTGAATGATGCCAAAAAGCAGATGCTTTGGGGACTTACCAAGGCGGACGTGGTGAAAATCAGCGATAACGAGGTGGAGTTTCTTTTCGGGCTTTCGCCTGAAGAAGGCGCAAAGCATATTTTGGAAAATTTCGGTGTTAAGATAGTGTTTGTAACCTGCGGCGCCGATGGATGTGTGTTTGCAAATGCCAAGGCCTTCGGCAGTGTACCCGGCATAAAAAATTTGAACGTAATTGATACCTGCGGAGCAGGCGATATTTTCGGCGGCAGCGCAGTTTGGAAGATGTTGCAGTATGGCAAAAATCCCGGCGAATTAGAATACAGCGAGCTTAAAGAGATTGCGTCTTTTGCGTGTACGGTTGCCGGACTTTCTACCGAAAGAAGCGGCGGAATAACAAGTATACCGTTACTTGATGAAGTTAATTGCAGGAACATAAATATTTAACAGAAATATGATCAATTTTATAGATAAACACAAAACTCCCCGTACTTTTAAAAAGGTACGGGGAGTTTATTGTTGAGCAACAACACACAAAGTAATTTTCCGATTAGCAGTATATTATAGTTAAAACTGCAAAGAGAATGCCGGCGGCAATCATCGCGCCGCCAAAAACACACGTGTTTGATTTTGCTTCTTCTTTTGTTAACTCTTTAAGACCTGTAAATCTGTTTAAATAGGTTCCGGCTTTTCCGAATCCGAATTTTTCAAGAACAGTAAAAGTAATAAACAGTATACCGGCAATTATAAAAACTGCGGACAAATATATTCCAAACACTATTTTAGGAATATCAATTCCAAACGCATAGAGCATTATAGCAATTAACGGCAGAATTATCACAAAGAAAGACAAGGACAAATCTATATAAAAATTGACTCTTTCACGCTTTTTCATTTCTTTTTTTCTTTTGGTTGTTTTATTAGACATGGTTCCCTCGCAAAATTATATAAGTCCTATGCTTTGTTTTATTATAACAAAAAAGGAATATTTTTGCAAATATATAAAAATCCCCCTGCCGATTTCTCGGCAGGGGGATTAAAACCATTTTAAGAAATATTATTACATTTCCTTGATAGCTGCCTGGGCGGCTGCGAGACGAGCAATCGGAACACGGAAGGGTGAGCATGATACATAATCAAGGCCAATCTTGTGGCAGAACTCAACCGAAACGGGGTCGCCGCCGTGCTCACCGCAGATACCGCAGTGCATGGTGGGACGAACGCCCTTACCGAGTGTAACAGCCATTTCCATAAGCTTACCAACACCGGTCTGGTCAAGCTTTGCAAACGGATCGTTCTCGTAAATCTTCTGGTCGTAGTAAGCACCAAGGAACTTACCTGCATCGTCACGGCTGAAGCCGAAGGTCATCTGGGTAAGGTCGTTAGTACCGAAGCAGAAGAATTCAGCTTCTTTAGCAATATCGTCAGCAGTTAAAGCCGCACGCGGAATCTCAATCATGGTACCAACCTCATACTTAAGGTCAGCGCCGGCTGCTTTGATTTCAGCATCGGCAGTAGCAACAACTACGTCCTTAACAAACTTAAGCTCTTTAACTTCGCCTACGAGCGGAATCATAATTTCGGGAACAATGTTCCAGTCACTATGAGCCTTCTTAACATTGATAGCCGCACGGATAACCGCCTTGGTCTGCATCTTTGCAATTTCAGGATAGGTTACGGTAAGACGGCATCCACGGTGACCCATCATCGGGTTGAACTCATGGAGTGAAGAAATAAGGTTCTTAATATCTTCAACCGACTTGCCCTGTGCCTTTGCAAGAGCTTCAATGTCAGCTTCCTCGGTAGGAACGAACTCATGAAGCGGAGGATCGAGGAAACGGATAGTTACCGGGCAACCTTCAAGTGCTTCATAAAGCTTTTCAAAGTCTCCCTGCTGATAGGGAAGAATCTTATCAAGAGCAACTTCTCTTTCTTCAACGGTGTCTGCACAGATCATTTCGCGGAAAGCGGCAATTCTGTCAGCCTCGAAGAACATGTGCTCTGTACGGCAAAGACCGATACCCTCTGCGCCGAGCTCACGAGCCTTTTTAGCATCGCGGGGAGTATCTGCATTGGTGCGAACCTTAAGCTTTCTGTACTTATCAGCCCACGCCATAATTCTGCCGAACTCGCCGGCGATTTGAGCATCAACGGTGGGGATAATCTCGCCGTAAATGTTACCGGTAGTACCGTCAATCGAAATGAAGTCGCCCTCGCAGAAGGTCTTGCCTGCAAGCTCGAACTTCTTGTTGGCTTCGTCCATCTTAATATCACCGCAACCGGATACACAGCAGGTACCCATACCACGGGCAACAACGGCTGCGTGAGAGGTCATACCGCCGCGAACGGTGAGAATACCTTGAGCGGCTTTCATACCGGTAATATCCTCGGGTGAGGTTTCAAGACGAACAAGAACTACCTTTTCGCCCTTTGCATTCCAGGCTTCTGCATCGTCAGCAGTAAATACAACCTTACCGCAGGCAGCACCGGGAGAAGCACCGAGACCCTTACCGAGCGGAGTAGCGGCCTTGAGAGCCTTTGCATCAAACTGCGGATGGAGAAGGGTATCAAGGTTACGCGGGTCAATCATAGCAACAGCCTTTTTCTCGTCAATCATCTTTTCGTCAACGAGGTCGCAGGCAATCTTAAGAGCGGCTTGAGCGGTTCTCTTACCGTTACGGCACTGGAGCATATAGAGCTTACCGTTTTCAACGGTGAATTCCATATCCTGCATATCGCGGTAATGGTCTTCGAGAAGGTCGCAAACCTTTACAAATTCAGCATAAGCTTCGGGGAACTCCTGCTCCATTTGAGCAATGGGCATAGGAGTACGAACGCCTGCAACAACGTCTTCACCCTGGGCATTCTTAAGGAATTCGCCCATGAGCTTCTTTTCGCCGGTAGCAGGGTCACGGGTAAAGGCAACGCCGGTACCGGAATTTTCATTAAGGTTACCGAATACCATCGGCATTACGTTTACTGCAGTACCCCATGAATACGGAATATCGTTATCACGGCGATAAACGTTTGCACGCGGATTGTCCCAAGAACGGAAAACAGCTTCGATAGCAAGCTTGAGCTGTTCAACCGGGTCAACAGGGAAGTCCTGACCGAGCTGATTCTTATATTCAGCCTTAAACTGGTCAGCGAGCTCCTTAAGGTCAGCGGCGGTGAGCTCTACATCGAACTTAACGCCCTTTTCGGCTTTCATCTTGTCGATAAGCTCTTCGAAATATTTCTTGCCGACTTCCATAACAACATCGGAGAACATCTGAATAAATCTTCTGTATGAGTCGTAAACGAATCTTTCAAATTTGGGGTCGGGGTTACCTGCTATCATAGCGGCAACAACTTCATCGTTAAGACCGAGGTTGAGGATAGTATCCATCATACCGGGCATTGAAGCACGAGCGCCCGAACGAACCGAAACGAGAAGGGGATTTTTAAGGTCGCCAAAGCGTTTGCCGTTGATTTTTTCCATCTCGGCAACACCTGCCATAGCCTGTGCCATAATCTCGTCATTGATTTTTCTGCCGTCTTCATAGTACTGCGTGCAGGCTTCGGTAGAAATTGTGAAACCCTGGGGAACGGGAAGACCGATTCTGGTCATCTCTGCAAGGTTAGCCCCCTTACCGCCGAGAAGCTCACGCATCGTTGCGTCACCTTCACTGAAAAGGTATACATACTTTTTAGCCATTTTTTACCTCCTATAATTTCGCGAACTGTGTTCGCATAATTAACACATTTTACTATTTTTTTGAATAGCAATTTATTATAACACTATTTTACCCTTTTTTAAAGCCTTTTTTTAAATTTTTGGGGAATTTTTTAAAATTTGTTAAAATTTGCGCAAAAAACAGTCGTTTTTGCCTTGCTTTTGAACAGTTTTGAGAAAATTCCGGCAGAAAATAAAAACCACTCCGCGTTTACAGAGTGGTAAGAATATTATCTTCTTCGGTTTCCTCTTGTGAGCAGTATAAGACGCAGCAGCTGAAGTATCGAGGAGAAAAGAGCCGCAACATAGGTCATTGCCGCCGATTTCAATACCTTTTTTGCACCTGTAAGCTCGTCTCCCACCAAAATATTATCGGTTTCGAGAATTGCCAGAGCTCTGCTTGATGCATTAAATTCAACCGGCAATGTAATCAGCTGAAATGCAACAACAAATATAAAGAGAATAACCCCTATTTTCGCAAGCTGTAAAAAGCCGAGTATCAAGCCTATCAGTATAAGCGGCCAGGATAAATAAGAGCCGATATTTGCAAGGGGTACCGATAAGGAGCGAAGCTTAAGCGGGGCATAGTCGGTGTGGTGCTGAATGGCATGACCGCATTCGTGGGCGGCAACGCCGATTGCCGCAACCGAGCATGAGCCGTAAACCGTTTCGGAAAGCCTTAAAACCTTTTCTTTAGGCGAATAATGGTCGGTAAGGTTTCCGCGGATTGTTTCTATCCTTACATCATTTATGCCCGCCTGCCTTAAAATTCTTTCGGCAACGGCCTGTGCAGTAAGCCCCCTGCTGTTTAGGGTATTGCTGTATTTTTTAAATGTGCTGTTTACCCTTACCGATGCTATCATACTGATAACGGCACCGATTAAAACCAAAATATATGTCGGGTCAAAATAATATGGCATAAGGGTTCCCTCCGTATGTTTTTATAAAGCCGAAATGCGGCATCTCCGCCATAAGGCGGTTATATATTATATGAGATATTTTCTTGCTTGTCAACCTTTTTTGAACTTTATTTCCATTATTTTAAAAAAGGCGAAAAATCTGTTGACTTTCGGCATTTTTATAAATATAATGTTGACACTTGACTCAAAATTTATAAGTAGAAAAAAATGAGATTTAAAAGGAGAAGCTATGAACAATTACAACGATTTTGAAATAGAAAACGGATATGTAACAAAATATTCGGGTAAAGGCGGAGATATTGTTATCCCCGAGGGTGTAACCGGAATAGAAGAGTTGGTTTTTTACGGCATTGAAAAGGGAATAAAAAGTATAACCGTGCCCAAAACCGTAACACATATCAACAGTATGGTTTTCAAGGGTGCCTGCGAGCCCTTTGAGTTGAAAGTAGATAGCGAAAACCCCGTATTCTGCTCTGAAGACGGCGTCTTGTTCAGCAAGGATAAAACCATGTTGATTTGCTGTCCGGCAAGCAAGGCGGGAGAATACACCGTGCCGGAATGTGTGAAAACGCTGGGATTTACGGCATTCTGGAACTGCATACAGCTTACAAGGATTGTGCTTCCTGCCGGGCTCGAGAGTATCGGAGAAGAAACCTTTGACGGTTGCGATTCCCTTGAGCGGGTTGATGTAGCCATCGAAAACCCATTTTTTTCTTCGGTGGACGGAGTTTTATTCAATAAGGATAAAACGAGGCTTCTGCTGCACCCGGCGGCAAGAATGGAAGCGTACGTAATCCCGCAGGGCGTTAAAGAAATAGCGTGCTGTGCATTTATAAGCAGTACCGCACTTAAAAGGGTGATAATACCGGAAAGTGTAACCGAAATCGGCTACTGTGCTTTTGCGCTTTGCTCAAACCTTTTAAGCGTAACCATACCGGCAAGCGTAACAAAAATAGGTGAAGACGTATTTAATATGTGTTATGACGTTATGATATGTACTACCGCGGGAAGCTGTGCCGAAAAATATGCAAGGGAAAACGGTATTCCTTTCAGTATTTGTTGAAAAGCCCGGAAAAACCGAAGAAGATTCGCCCGGGAAAAGATAAACCTTTCCCCGGCACGCACGCGGGCACCAAAACAGTCCACCGGACTGTTTTTATCGCTTTGCGATTGCCCTGTT
>JAGHTJ010000118.1 GCA_018065375.1 Candidatus Equinaster intestinalis
ATTTTGGGCAGGTGGAGAATATGAAAAGAGAAACATATCTTAATTGGGACGAATATTTTATGGGCATAGCTTTGCTTTCGTCACAGCGAAGCAAGGACCCCTCAACGCAGGTCGGTGCCTGCATCGTAAGTGAGGAAAATAAAATTTTGTCGGTAGGCTATAACGGAATGCCGCGGTATTGCAGTGATGATACCTTCCCCTGGGATAGGGAGGGAGACCCGCTTAATACCAAGTATATGTTCGTTTGCCATGCAGAGCTTAATGCAATTCTCAATTTCCCTTACGGAAGCCTTAAAAATGCAAGAATTTATACAACCCTTTTCCCCTGCAATGAGTGTACTAAAGCGCTTATTCAGGCGGGTATAAAGGAAATAGTTTATATGTGCGATAAATACAGCGATACCGATAGCGTAAAGGCGGCAAAAATGATGCTTGATGTAGCGCACGTAAAATACCGCCAGTATGAGCAGTCGCACAATACGGTGGAATTAAAACTGTAAAACACTTGCAAAAAAACCGAATATATGGTAAACTCTTACTAAAGGCAGAGATAAAGAGAGTAGTTATGCGTAAAAGTTTAAGCGAGTCGGGGAAGGTGAGAGCCCGATATGAGTAGCGCATTTATGAAAATCACTTTTGAGCCGCAGGCTGAAAAAAGTAAGCTGAGCCGTGAGTTTCGCGTTAAGAAACGGCAGATGTCAGTCTGTAAATCAGGTGGTTGCGAAGTATTTTTACGGCTTCGCCCTGTTTTCAGGGCGAAGCCTTTATTTTTTTGGAGGTTATAAAAATGTACGAAAAAATTTCTCCTAACGTGAATTTCGTGGAAGAAGAAAAGAAAATCGGAAAATTTTGGGTAGACCAAAAGATTTTCGAAAAAAGTATAGAGGAAAGAAAAGAAGGAGACCCGTATGTCTTTTACGATGGTCCTCCTACCGCTAACGGTAAGCCTCATATAGGCCACGTTCTTACACGTGTAATAAAGGATATGATTCCGCGTTACCGCACAATGAAGGGCTATATGGTTCCCCGTAAGGCGGGCTGGGATACCCACGGATTACCGGTAGAGCTTGAGGTTGAAAAAATGCTCGGACTTGACGGTAAGGAGCAGATTGAAAAATACGGTTTGGAGCCTTTTATCGACCACTGTAAGGAAAGCGTTTGGAAATATAAAGGAATGTGGGAGGATTTTTCGCATACCGTAGGCTTTTGGGCGGATATGGAAAACCCTTATGTTACCTATCATAATGATTTTATCGAATCGGAGTGGTGGGCGCTCAAAACCATATTTGATAAGGGACTTCTTTATAAGGGCTTTAAAATCGTTCCTTATTGTCCGCGTTGCGGAACTCCGCTTTCTTCTCACGAGGTAGCGCAGGGCTATAAGGCGGTGAAGGAGCGCAGTGCGGTAGTCCGCTTTAAGAAAAAAGATGAGGATGCTTATTTCCTCGCCTGGACTACTACCCCCTGGACCCTGCCCTCCAATGTGGCGCTTTGCGTAAACCCCGAGGACCCATATATAAAGGTAAAAGCGGTTGACGGATATACCTATTATCTTGCCGAGGCGCTTGCCGATAAGGTTTTCTCAAAGCTTGCCGGAGAAAATGAAAAAGGATACGAAATACTCGAAACCTATAAGGGCGCGCAGCTTGAATATCTCGAATACGAGCCCCTTTATGAGGGCGCGGCAAAGGCTGCTGAAAAACAGCATAAAAAGGCTCATTTTATCACCTGCGACAGCTATGTAACCATGTCGGACGGTACCGGTATCGTTCATATAGCTCCCGCCTTCGGTGAGGACGACAGTAAGGTTGGCCGCCGTTATGATTTGCCTTTCGTTCAGTTTGTTGACGGTAAGGGAAATCTTACCGAGGACACCCCCTATGCCGGTAAATTCGTAAAGGATGCCGACCCGCTGGTACTCACTGATTTGGATAAGCAGGGACTCCTTTTCGATGCTCCGAAATTCGAGCACGATTATCCCTTCTGCTGGCGTTGCGATACCCCCCTTATTTACTATGCGAGAGAATCTTGGTTTATTGAAATGACCAAGGTTCGCGATGACCTTATCAAAAATAATAATACCGTAAACTTGATACCCGAAAGCATCTGTAAGGGCAGATTCGGAGATTGGCTCGAAAATGTTCAGGATGGGGGCGTATCACGTAACAGATATTGGGGAACTCCTCTTAATATCTGGCAATGCGAATGCGGTAAAATCCATTCGATAGGCTCTATTGCCGAGCTTAAAAGTATGTCGGATAACTGTCCCGAGGAAATCGAGCTTCACCGCCCCTATATTGATGCGGTTACAATAAAGTGTCCCGAATGCGGAGGCCAGATGCACCGAGTACCCGAGGTTATCGACTGTTGGTTCGATTCGGGCTCAATGCCCTTCGCCCAGCATCATTATCCCTTTGAAAATAAGGAGCTTTTTGAACAGCAGTTCCCCGCCGATTTCATTTCCGAGGCGGTAGACCAAACAAGAGGCTGGTTCTATTCTCTGCTTGCAATTTCCACCCTTATTTTCAATAAAGCACCCTTTAAAAATGTAATTGTTTTGGGTCACGTTCAGGACGAAAACGGTCAGAAGATGAGTAAATCAAAGGGCAACGCGGTTGACCCGTTTGATGCGCTCGAAAATTACGGTGCAGATGCCATTCGCTGGTATTTCTATACAAATTCTGCCCCGTGGCTTCCCAACCGCTTCCACGGCAAAGCAGTAGTTGAGGGACAGAGAAAGTTTATGAACACCCTTTGGAACACCTATGCTTTCTATGTTCTTTATGCCGATATTGATGAATTCAATCCCACAAAATATAATCTTAACGATTGTAAGCTTACCGTTATGGATAAATGGCTTCTTTCCCGCCTCAATTCGGCGGTAAAGGCGGTGGACGATAACCTTGCAAACTACCGTATACCCGAAGCCGCCCGTGCTTTGCAGGAGTTTACCGATGAAATGAGCAACTGGTATGTACGCCGCGGCAGAGAGCGTTATTGGGTTCAGGGTATGACCGAGGATAAAACAGCGGCTTATATGACCCTTTATACCGCCCTTGTAACCATCTCAAAGGCGGCGGCGCCGATGATACCCTTTATGGCTGAAAATATCTATCAGAATCTCGTTTGCAATATAGATAAAACCGCGCCGATAAGCGTTCATCTGTGCGCATTTCCCGAGGTTCAGGAAAGCAGAATAGATGCCGCGCTGGAAGACAGTATGGATAAGGTGCTCGAAATCGTAGTTCTCGGCCGTGCCGCGAGAAACGGCTCAAACCGTAAAAACCGCCAGCCGCTCGGAACTATGTTCGTAAAGCTTGAGGGCAGTCTTGATGAAATCTATCTTGATATAATAAAAGACGAGCTTAATATTAAAAACGTAAGCTTCACCGATAATGTAGATGATTTTGTTTCGTATAACTTTAAGCCCCAGCTTAAAACGGTAGGACCTAAATTCGGTAAACAGTTAAACGAAATCAGAACTGCACTTTCCGAGCTTGACGGTAACGCCGCAAAGAAAGAGCTTGATGCAAACGGCAAAATCACGCTCGATTTGCCGAGCGGTCAGGTAGTTCTCGAAACAGAGGATTTGCTTATCGAATCGGTACAGAAGGAAGGCTTCTATGCTCTCACCGATAAGGGAGTTACGGTTGCCATTGATACCGTGCTTACACAGCAGCTTATTACCGAGGGCTATGTAAGAGAAATCGTAAGTAAGGTACAAACCATGCGTAAGGACGCAGGCTTCAATGTTATGGACCATATCAAGATTACGGTATGCGGCGACCAAAAGGTTGTAGACATTGCCGTAACCAATAAGGACGGAATTGTAGGAGATACTTTAGCTGACAGCTTAACTGCCGCTACTCCTTCAGGCTTCGTAAAAGAGTGGGATATTAACGGCGATAACCTTACAATCGGCGTAGAAAGAGTATAAGTTATTAAAAACAAAAAACACGGTAGAACGCCGCACGTTCTACCGTGTTTTTACATTTTCAAACTATCTTCACAATATCATCGGGGGATTTGAAGATATGCTGTTCGGGGATATAGCCCCGAACAAAGGAGAGGGGATAAACCCTCGAGCCTCTGCCGATTACGGTGGCGGGGTTGAGTACGCTGTTACAGCCGACCTCAACGCCGTCTCCTACTATTGCTCCGAATTTGCGAAGCCCGGTTTCGATTTTTTCATCGAAAAACCGTATATTCGCATTGGTTTTATCGCTTTTTACATTCGAGGTCAGGGCTCCGGCTCCGAGGTGTGAGCGGTAGCCCAGCACCGAATCACCCACATAATTATAATGGGGCACCTGAACGTTATCGAATATTATGCAGTTTTTGAGCTCTACCGAGTTTCCTATCACGCAGTTTTCACCGATTATAGCGCTGCCTCGGATAAAGGCACATTGGCGAACCTCGGTTCCCTTGCCGATAATGCAGGGAGCTGAAATAGATGCAGTTTTTGCGATTTTTACATCTTTTGCCACGAAAACCTGCGGTGAAATTTCATCGTATTCGTCCTTTGGAAGCTCCTTTTGAAGCTTTATAATAAACTCCTTTATTTCGGGGAGCACCTCCCAGGGAAATTCGTGTTTTTTGAGAAGCTCGCCGGCAATGGTGTGGGATAAATCGAGTAAATTTTCGGTTTTAAGTTCGTTATACATTATTTTTCGGCGTATCCTTTCGATATTATCATGCTTTCTACTGTCTCGGTAAAACGGCGGCAGCTTTCGGTGTCATCGCCCTCACACATAATTCGTATTACCGGCTCGGTGCCGCTTCTGCGAAGCAGTATTCTGCCGCTGTCTCCGAGCTCCTTGGTTATTTGCTCGATTTTTGCCGCAATATCGCGGTCATTCATAACGGCGTCCTTGCTCTTAACCCTTACGTTTTTAAGAACCTGCGGCAAAATCTTTACCGGTGCGGCAAGGGTGCTGAGGGTGGATTTTTTATCCAAAACCTCTTCAAGCAGCATAATCGCGGTAAGAATACCGTCTCCTGTTGTGGCATACTTTGCGAGAATAATGTGGCCGGATTGCTCACCGCCGAGCGAATAGCCGTTTTTCGCCATTTCTTCCCAAACATATCGGTCACCAACCGGCGCCTGAACCGATTCAATCTCCGCCGCTTTGAGAGCGCGGAAAAGTCCGGCATTAGACATAATGGTAGGAACTACCGTGTTTTTCTGCAAATTGTTGTAGCCCTTAAGACGGTTGGCAAGAATATATAAAATATGGTCGCCGTTTACCTCGTTTCCGTTTTCGTCAACGGCAATACAGCGGTCGGCATCGCCGTCAAAAGCGAAGCCCATATCAAGTCTTTCTTTTTTAACGAGCTCCTTTAGTGCTTCTATGTGGGTAGAGCCTATATCACGGTTAATATTTTTACCGTTGGGGGAGTTGCCGATAACATAGGTTTTGGCACCCAACGCCTCAAAAACTGCGGGAGCTATCATCCAGGAAGCGCCGTTTGCACAGTCAAGACCCACGCGAACTTCTCTGTATGAGTGAGCCGCAAGGGAAATCAGATAACCTATATAACGGTTTCTGCCGGCGGCATGGTCAACAATCGCGCCGATATTTTCCTTTTGGGCAAATGGAATATCGCCCGAGGCAAAGCCGAACTTTTCGGTTTCGCCGTCAAGATAATCCTCGATAAGACCCAAAACCTCATCGTTCATCTTTTCACCGCGGGAATTTACAAGTTTTATACCGTTATCACAGTAGGGATTATGTGATGCCGAAATCATAACGCCGCAATCAAATCCATCGTGGCGCGTTACATAAGAAACGCTCGGCGTTGTGGTTACGTGGAGAATATAGGCATCGGCACCCGAGGCGGTAAGTCCGGCGGCAAGTGCATATTCGAGGGTATAGCTCGAAAGTCGGGTATCCTTACCGATAACGATTTTAGGACGGTAATTAACCTGCCTGCAACCCGAAATGGGGGAGGCGAAATACCAACCCAAAAATCTGCCTATCTTATAGGCGTGAAGCGAATTGAGGTCCTTTCCGGTTTCACCGCGGAAGCCGTCCGTTCCGAAATACCTGCCTGCCTGCGAGGATTTTGGTTCGGGTTCGGAACTTTCAGAGGCAATTTCCACCGAATCGTCTGCCATATCGCTCATATTTACGCCGAAAATTTTACAGAAAAGCAAAAGCTTATCAATTCTCGGAGAAGCCTGGTCCATTTCCCATTTGGAAATGGATTGCCTTGATACATCAAGCTGATTGGCGAGCTCCTCCTGCGAAATTTTTGCACCGAGTCGAATATTTGTAATTTTTTGACCTATTGTCATAAAATTCCTCCGTTCTGCCAATTTTTGGTAAACTTTTGTATGCTACTATTATTATACGCATTAAGAAATAAAAATCTACCAAGTATTATTGGAAAATTTTCCGCAACCTATGGTTGCGATGTTCGTTTTTGCAACAACAATAGTATTCTACTTTCGGTAGGTTGATATACGTGATAATTTATGATATGTTAAATAAGGTGATAAAAATGAACAGCTACATTACGGGTGCGGTAATAAAAAAACTGCGCGAAGAAAAGAAAATGACTCAATCCGAGCTTGCGGAAAAGCTCGGCGTTACCGATAAAAGCGTTTCAAAATGGGAAACCGGCAAGGGCTATCCCGATATAACCCTTATCGAGCCGCTGGGTCGGGTGCTGGGAATTTCGGTTATAGAGCTTCTTTCGGGCAATGATGTTACTAATTTAAACAAAAGCGCGAATATGAAGAAAATGAAATTTTATGTTTGCCCGATATGCTCTAATATTATTGTAAGCTCGGGAGATGCGGTTGTAAGCTGTTGCGGAGTTACCCTGCCGCCGGCAGAGGCAGAAGCAGGGGACGAAAAACACAGCATTACCGTAGAAAATGTTGAGGACGAATATTTTGTTACGATAAATCACGAAATGAGCAAAAACCATTACATTTCATTTATGGCGGCAGTAAGAGATGACGGCGCCGAAATCGTAAAGCTATATCCGCAGGGGCCGGCTGAAGCGAGGTTTAAGCGCGGCAGAGCCGATAGTATATATTATTATTGTAACAAGCACGGATTGTTTTATAAAAGGCTGCCGTAAGTATGGCGTGGTCGCATCAAATTTCCGGCGGGCGGCGGCAAGGCGTAGCCTTGCCTTTTTGTGTTTTGCGGTGCAAAACACAATTCGCCCGGCGTTTTCGCCGGGCTGCCGCCCGCCGAACAAACAAACTCCTTAATGCAAAACCCTTGAAGCCCGATTTATAAATTTTTAAAAAATACTTGAAAAAGGTAGAGAATTGTGATAGAATAGCCCTTGTAAAAACGCATTGACGAAGAAAAGTAGGTTAAATTTTTTCTTACAGAGAAAACGCATCAAGGCTGAAAGTGTGTTTAAGATAAGAATTTTCCCGAAGTTCCCTTCCGAGCGGTGATGCTGAAATCAAAGTAGGCGTCAACGGGTAATCCCGTTACAGATTTAATGAGTGTTTGCTCAAAGCAAAAATGTGGGTGGTACCGCGGAGTTTGAAATTTCAAAGCTTCGTCCCTGTTGTCAAACAGAGACGGAGTTTATTTTTTTGAAAAGAGGTAAAATGATGAAAGAACAACTCGAAAGCATCAAAAATGCCGCTGTCCAGGCGATAAATGACAGTGATACCAAGGAAAAAATCGAGGAAATCAGAGTAAAATATCTCGGTAAAAAGGGAGAGCTTACCGCAATTTTAAAGAAGATGGGTTCCCTTTCCGCCGAGGAGAGACCTAAAATGGGTCAGCTCGTAAATGAGGCAAAGGCACAGCTCGAAGAGCTTATTGCCAAAAAAAGCGAGGAGATGAAATCGGCGGCGCAGGCGCTTAAGCTCAAGGCCGAAACGATTGATATTACAATGCCCGCAAAGAAAACGGAAACGGGTCATCTTCATCCGCTCAATACAGTTCTTAATGATATGATAGATATTTTTCAGTCGATGGGCTTCGATGTTGTGGACGGTCCCGAAATCGAAACCGAGCATTATTGCTTCGAATCCCTGAATGTTCCGGCTGACCATCCCGCCCGCGATATGCAGGATACCTTCTATCTCGCCGATAATATTCTGCTTCGTACACAAACATCTGCGGCGCAGATTCGTGTTATGGAAAACCGCAAACCTCCCATTAGAATTATCTGCCCCGGCAGAGTTTTCAGAGCTGATGAGGTTGATGCTACCCATTCTCCCGTTTTCCACCAGATTGAGGGCCTTGTAGTTGATAAGGGTGTTACAATGTGCGACCTTAAGGGAGTGCTTGAGCAGTTCGCAAGAGAAATTTACGGTGACGATACCGCCGTTAAGTTCCGCCCCTCGTTTTTCCCCTTTACAGAGCCGAGCGTTGAGGTTGATGTAACCTGCTCGGAGTGTGGCGGAAAGGGTTGCCGCGTTTGTAAGGGAAGCGGCTGGATAGAGATACTCGGTGCCGGTATGGTACACCCCAACGTTCTGCGCAACTGCGGAATCGACCCCGAGGAGTATTCCGGCTTCGCATTCGGTATCGGTCTTGACAGACTTACTACCACACGTTACAAAATAAGCGATATTCGTCTGCTTTTCGAAAACGATAAGCGGTTCCTTAAACAGTTTTAAGAAGGGCGGGTAAGAAAAATGAAAATTTCACTTAATCAGTTAAAAAATTATGTAGAAATAAATGTTCCGGTTGAAGAGCTTTGCGATAAAATGGTTATGGCGGGCTTCGAGGTTGAATCGGTAGAAAACCTCGGCGATAAAATTAAGAATGTTGTTGTTGCCAAAATCGAGTCGATTGCTCCTCACGAAAACAGCGACCATCTGCAGATTTGCCAGATGAACACAGGTAAAGGCGAACTCGTACAGATAGTTACCGGTGCGCAGAATGTAAAGGCAGGCGATATTGTGCCCGCCGCTTTAGACGATAGTTATCTGCCGGACGGTACACATATCGTTGCCGGAAAGCTTCGCGGTGTAGATTCCTTCGGTATGCTCTGCTCCGGCGGTGAGCTCGGTCTTACCGAGGACGATTATGAGGGTGCGGGAGTTCACGGTATTTTAATCCTAAATAAGGGTGAAAAAATCGGTACCGATATGCGCGAGGTACTTGGTCTTGATGATTATATCATTGATTTCAAAATTACCGCCAACCGTCCCGATTGTAACTGCTTTTTGGGAGTTGCCAAGGAAATCGGCGTTGTTCTCGGCACAAAATATACAGCACCCGTTCCCACCTATAAAACCGCAGGTGGCAATATAAACGATTATATAAAAATTGATGTTGAAAATTATGAGCTTTGCCCCCGCTATGTCGGCAGAGTTGTTAAAAACCTCCGCATCAAGGAAAGCCCCGATTGGATGAAAAAGGCAATTACCGCTTCGGGCATGAGACCTATCAATAATATAGTTGATATTACAAACTTCGTAATGCTCGAAACCGGTCAGCCGATGCATGCCTTTAATTATAATGAGCTTCGCGGAAAGCATATTATTGTAAGAAATGCAAAACAGGGCGAAAAAATCACCACGCTTGACGGTAAGGATTATAACCTTACCCCCGATATGCTCGTAATTGCGGACGGCGAGGTGCCCTCCTGCCTTGCGGGTATTATGGGCGGTCTCGAAAGCGAAATTACCGAAACCACAACCGATTTGTTCCTCGAATCCGCAAAGTTCAAAAGAGATAATATACGCCACACCGGAAGAAGTCTCGGAATTCGTACAGAGGCGAGCGGCAGATTTGAAAAGGGAGTTGATATAATCAACACCGAGTATGCCATGGAAAGAGCATTACAGCTCATAGATGAGCTCGATGCCGGCGATATAATCGAGGGTGAAATTGATAAAAACGAAGGACTTCCCGAGGAAAGAATATTAAATGTTACAACCGATAGTATCACTTCGCTTATTGGTGTTGAGGTTCCCGATGAAACAATAGTAAGAATACTCAACAGCCTGTGTATTCCCACCACTATTTCGGGCAAAACTCTTACCTGTAAGGTTCCCTCAATCCGCGATGACATCGAGGGCAGAGCCGATTTGGCTGAAGAGGTAATGAGAATTTACGGTTACGACCATATCGTCGGTACCAAAATGAGAGCCGATGTAGTAAGGGGTAAAAAACTTCCCGAGCGCATTAAAACAGACCGCCTGAAAGCTCTGCTTTGTGCAAACGGTGCAGACGAAATAACAACCTACTCCTTTATCGGTTCGAAGGCTACCGACACACTGCTTCTTGACCCCGATGACGAGCGCAGAAACACAATAAAGCTTTTAAATCCCTTGGGAGACGAATATTCTACACTTCGTACACAGCTTGTTACGAGTATGCTCACCGTAATTTCAACCAACTTTAACCGCAAGATACCCGCGGGCAGATTTTTCGAGGTAAGCAAACGCTTTATCCCGAAATCTCTTCCCATAACCGAACAACCATATGAGTTGCCCACCCTTTGTATCGGCGCATACGGAAGCGATGAGGATTTCTTCACAATGAAGGGTATGGTAGAATCGGTGCTTGAGCTTTTCGGCGCGCATATTGATTATAAGGTAAGCGCAGAAAATTATCTGCACCCCGGTCGCCAGGCGAGTGTTCTTGCAAACAATAAGGAAATAGGTGTACTCGGCGAGGTTCACCCGAGCGTTGCCGCCGCATACGATACCGAAACGAGGGTTTATGTTGCCGAAATCAAGCTTGATGAGCTATTCGCGATAAATAAGCGCAAAACGGTTTATAAGCCGTTGCCGAAATTTCCGGCAGTTGAGAGAGACTTTGCTCTGCTTTGCGATGCCGCAACTCCTATCGGTACACTCGAAAAGGCTATTTCCTCGGGCGCATCAAGACTTTGCGAGAGAATCGAGCTTTTCGATATTTACGAGGGCTCACAGATACCGGAGGGTAAAAAGAGCGTAGCCTTCAGCGTGTTCTTGCGTAGCGCCGAATCAACACTTTCAGATGAGGAGATAACCGCGGTTACCGAAAAAATCATCAAAAAGCTCGAGAGCGTAGGCGCAACTTTGCGAAAATAATTAAATAATACTTGTGTTTTTTGAAATAATGATATAGAAT
>JAGHTJ010000033.1 GCA_018065375.1 Candidatus Equinaster intestinalis
GCCTCATCATAGCCAACATATCCGGGAGGCGAACCTATAAGGCGAGATACCGAGTGCTTTTCCATATATTCTGACATATCGATTCTTATCATTGTTTCGGGGGTTGAGAAAAGCTGTTCGGAAAGAACTTTTACAAGCTCGGTTTTACCCACACCCGTAGGTCCTACAAAGATAAAGGATGCCGGGCGCCTGTGCGGAGTTGTCTGGACTCTTGAGCGTCTTACGGCAGCTGAAACCTTATCAGCGGCATCGTTCTGACCGATAATGCGCTCTTTTATAGCGGCATTAAGATTTGAAAGTTTTTTATAATCACTTTCCTGAACTTTCGCGGCGGGAATACCCGTCCAAAGTTCGATTACCTTTGCAACATCCATATCGGTAACAGCGTTATTTGATGCAGGACCGTAAAGCTTTTGAGCTTCATTTTTATATTTTTCGAGCTCTGATTTAAGCAGAGCAAGCTTTTCATAATTCGGGTTTTCAACATCGGCTTCGAGCTTTTCGAGCTCAATGGAGGTTTCTTTGATTTTATTGTTTACAAGGTACAATTCGTCGACCGATTTGTTGGAAAGGCTTGCGCAGGCGCAGGCTTCATCGAGCAGATCAATGGCTTTATCGGGTAAAAATCTATCGTTTACATATCTTTCGGAAAGGCGAACAATTCTCCTTGCCAAATCATCGCTTACCGTAACATTATGGAATCCCTCATAATAACCTTTAACACCGAGAAGTATATTTTCGGAATCTTCAATAGAAGGCTCCTCTATAACTATCGGCTGGAAGCGGCGCTCCAAAGCGGCATCCTTTTCGATATATTTGCGGTACTCCTTAAAGGTAGTTGCACCTATAACCTGAATTTCACCGCGGGAAAGAGCTGGCTTTAGTATATTTGCGGCGTTCATTGAGCCTTCAGAAGAATCGCCCGCGCCGACAAGGTTATGAATTTCGTCAATGAAAAGTATAACATTGCCTGCGGTTTTGATTTCGTCAATAAGTCCTTTTACCCTGCTTTCAAACTGACCGCGGAATTGTGTGCCCGCAACAAGGCCTGTTAAATCGAGCAGATATATTTCTTTATCAAGCAAACGCGCAGGTGCGCAGCCTTGGGTTATCATAAGCGCCAAGCCTTCCGCAATGGCGGTTTTGCCGACACCCGGCTCGCCGATTAAGCAAGGATTATTTTTGGTACGGCGTGAAAGAATTTGTATGGCTCTGCCAAGCTCGTTTTCTCTGCCTATAATGGTATCGAGTCTGCCGCTTTTTGCTTTTTCGTTTAAGTTGGTGCAATATAATTCAAGAAAACGCTTTTTCTTTTTGCCGCCCTCTTTGGGTGGCGATTTTTGTTCCTTGTCATTTCCGTTTTCGGCTTTGGTATCATCGCTTTTACCGAAAATATTGTTAAGGAACGGAAAAGCCGGAGCGGTGCCGAGCGAGAATGCATCATCATCGTCGTTATCTTCGTTAAGCGACATAATTTCCATAAATTGGTCGCTCATTTGCTCGATATCCTCATCGGTAATGTTCATTTTACCGAGCATATCGTCAATGGGCTTTATACCGAGCTTTTTTGCGCATACAAGGCAAAGTCCCTGCGGCTCGCCGCCCTGGTTATTGGGATCGGAAATAAAAACAACTGCAGGTCTTTGCTTGCATTTATAACACAGTTTCATTAAATGAGGTCTCCTTTATAATCATACATTAAACGGCAGCAGTTCGAGTATTTTAGAGAAAATAAATGTATCTGCAAGTGTTTCGGGTGTCAGACCTAAAACATTCCCGGTGAGAGATACAAGTATTTTCACCAAAACAACATATATTACTGCCCATATTATTCCGTAGGCAAAGCCGAGAATACCGCCTAATGTTTTATTTGCTTTACCGATTATCGAGAACGAGAACACCTTATTGAGTGCTTTTGCCAGGAATGCCGCGATAATCGAAAGTATTATGAAAAGAACGATAAACGCAACAGCTTTAATAAAGGCGGTTGCAATCGGTTTTACAACATTTTTACAAACAGTATCTGCAACATCCTGCGCAAAATTCTCGCTGTTTTTATCAAGCTCTTCGAGTTTCAAATCAATTTTAGAGTTTTTAACGAAAGCAGGTAGAGAATCAATTATGTTATCAGATACCTTTTCGGTGCTTTCACTCACCTTTTCGGAAACGATTTTAACTATTGATTTATTTACTGCGGGCTCAACGATTTTATCGTTTATAAAGGTTGCAACCGGTGTGCAAAGCATAAACGAAATTACTATTGCCGCAATAAAACCGGCAATACCCACCACGGTTTTAACAAAGCCCTTTTTAGCGGTTACAACAGTTGAAATCAAAACTATCAGAACTAAAATAACATCCAAAATCCAAAACATAACAATTCTCCTTTAACTTAATGATATTTTAACGATTTTATTATCGTTTATTGCGGCAACCTTGTAAACTTCCAAAGGTATTATATGTTC
>JAGHTJ010000159.1 GCA_018065375.1 Candidatus Equinaster intestinalis
CGCCCTACATATGAGATATCAATTTTATTGGGTGGGTAATTTATAATGTTGCGGAGCAACACCTTACCTATTCACTATTCACTAAAAAAGCGGGAGGGCATGGAAACCCTCCCCTACATACGATATGTCAATTTTATTTGTGTTCTTTTGGCAGTCCCTGCGCAATTTGCGGGTAGTCGTTTCCGCTGTCGGCAGTCGGCTGAATTTCGTATGTGCCGTATTTGTTCACCATATCAAACGCCGTTTCGGGCTGACCGTGAACATTTCGCAGTCCCGAGTATTTTTCGGGGGTACGGGCGCTATAGTGCAAATGCTTATTCTTCATTTTTAACACCTCGTTATATTTTCCCCGAAGAATCGCCCGATATTTAAGAAAAATTTTGCAAACACTATTGATTTATATATATTATTTGATTATAATATATAAGAGGGAATTTTGGTCTTGATTTTTTCACGATAGGAGTTGTAACAAATGACCACAAATAAAACCGTTCTCAAATGGGTAGAGGAAATTAAAGAACTCGTAAACCCCGATAAAGTTGTTTGGATTAACGGCAGCGAAGAACAGCTCGAAGAAATACGAGCCGAGGCTGTTAAAACAGGCGAGATGTTTAAGCTTAACGAGGAAAAGCTTCCCGGTTGCTATCTGCACAGAACTAAGCCCAACGATGTTGCGCGTGTAGAAGACCGCACATTTATCTGCACAACCAAAGAGGAAGATGCGGGACCGACCAACCATTGGTGCGCACCGGCAGAGATGTATAAAAAGCTTTACGATATAGCAAGAGGCACATATAAGGGCAGAACAATGTACATTATTCCGTTCTCTATGGGACCTATCGGCTCACCGCTCGCTAAAATCGGTATCGAAATCACCGATTCAAAGTATGTTGTTCTCAATATGGCAATTATGACCCGCACCGGTGATAAAGTGCTCGAGGTTCTGGGCGACAGTAACGACTGGGTACGCGGTTTCCACGCTTCCTGTGATATCGACCCTGAAAAGAGATACATTTGCCAATTCCCCGAGGATAACGCCATTATTTCGGTTAACTCGGCTTACGGCGGCAATGTTCTGCTCGGCAAAAAGTGCTTTGCGCTCCGCATTGCTTCGTATCAGGGCTGGAAAGAGGGCTGGATGGCAGAGCATATGCTGATATTAGGCCTCGAAAACCCGAAGGGTGAGGTTAAGTATATCGCGGCGGCGTTCCCCTCGGCTTGCGGCAAAACCAACCTTGCAATGCTTATTCCGCCCGAATATCTCCGCAAAAAGGGCTACAAAATTTGGACCGTAGGCGATGATATCGCCTGGATGAGAATAGGACCTGACGGCTATCTTTACGCCATCAACCCCGAAAACGGATTTTTCGGCGTTGCCCCCGGCACCAACGAAAAATCAAACTTCAATGCGCTTGAATCTACAAAGAAAAACGCGATTTTCACCAATGTTGCGCTTAATCTTGACGATAACACCGTTTGGTGGGAGGGTCTTAACAAAGACCTGCCGCAAAACGCACTTGACTGGAAGGGCAACCCGTGGGATGCTTCAAAGTTTGATAAGGCTGATAAGTCTACCTGCGCCGCTCACCCCAACTCAAGATTTACCGCACCCGCAGTTAACTGCCCCTGCATTTCAGAGGAATTTGATAAGGGTCAGGGTGTAAAGATTTCGGCTCTCGTATTCGGCGGCAGAAGAGCTAAATGCGCTCCGCTGGTATATCAGTCCAAGAGCTGGGAAAACGGTGTGTTCGTAGGCTCGGCAATGGCTTCCGAAACAACAGCCGCCGCCGCAGGTGCCGTAGGCGTTGTTCGCCGCGACCCGATGGCTATGCTCCCCTTCTGCGGATACAATATGTCCGATTACTTCCAGCATTGGCTCGATATGGGCAAAAAGCTCGGTGATAAGGCGCCTAAGATATTCAATGTTAACTGGTTCCGCACCGATGATGAGGGCAACTTCATCTGGCCCGGTTTCGGCGACAATATGCGTGTTCTTAACTGGATTATCGACCGCTGTGAGGGCAAAGCCGATGCCGCGGAAACCGCTATCGGTTATGTTCCGAAGCCCGAGGACATCGACCTTACCGACCTTGATATGGATATCGAAACCCTCAAGGGTATTCTTACGGTTGATAAGGATGTATGGACCAAGGAAGCCGCGGAAATCGAAGAGCATTACAAGAAATTCGGCGATAAGCTCCCGAAAGAGCTCCGCGCTCAGCTCGAAAATCTTAAAGCGGCACTTAAATAAGCAAATATTAAAGCTCGGTGAGTAAATTATACTCATCGAGCCTTTTTGTTGACAAAATAAAAAAAGTATTTTATAATGAATATAAGAAAGGTGTAGATTATCATGAAGAAATTAAATGTTGATAAACTCGCAATAATTGCCGTAGCGGTGCTCGGAGCCGCCGCAATAGCAGTAACACTTATATTTACAATAAAGGCGAATAACGAAAAAGATAACAATACCTCAAGCGAGGCAAAAAAAGACACATCGTCTACCCGCAGTTATACTCAATCTGAGCTCAATGAAATTCAGAACTGGTGGTCAACCGTTTCGATTACGCAGGATGGCGATATTCCGCTTGAGAAATAAAAGCAAAATAAAAATTCCACCCGAGAGGGTGGAATTTTTTTATCTCTTTATAATTTGTTTTATAAGCTTAAGTGTGCTGTTAAGATTCAGTATCAAAATTGCCGCAAAGAAAAGTATTTCGTATATTACCCAGTGCGTAGGCTCTAAAAGCATTACTGCCGTTTGCCCTAAAATGAGGGCGGAATTTACCGTCACATTAAGCGGCGCAAATGATATGCCGGCGGTTGTCCGCTTTATATCTATTGCCCTTATCAAAAATACGATAAAATAGCTTATGCAGGTGGCTATTGCCGCACCCTGCGCACCGTAGCGAAGTATCAGGAAATAGTTGAGCAACAAATTTGCCGCCGCACCCACAACGGTTGTAACAAGGGTTGCAACATTTCTTGACTGCGCTAAATACACATTGCCCAAAAATGTTACAAAGCAGGAGAAAACCGTTGCCGTAAGCAAAACGGGAATAAATCTCCAGGATTCATAATAAGAGGGGTCGAGCAGAATATAGGTTATGAACTTTGCGAAAAGTATCAGCCCCGAGCCAGCAACGAAAACGCCGCCGCCGAAGGTTTTGACCACATCGGAGTAGAATTTGTTTTTATCGATGGTCTTGTTTTCGCTCACCGCAGATAACTGCCACGCATCGAGAAAAATCGTTGCAACAAGTGTTAAAATCGTAGGCACCTTATATGCTACGGCGTAAAGGCCGTTTGCCGCATCGCCCACCATATATTTAACATAGTACCTGTCCGAAACATTTACAACCCACCATAAAAGCGAGGTTGGCATAAGCGGCAGGGCAAATCGAATCATAACCCTTGTGAGCTTTTTATCGAGATGCCTGAAATCGAGATACTTTAATAATTTGCCCGCACTGCACAAGAAAATAACCGATGAAAAGTCGGCTAAAATAATTGCCAGCATATAGCCCACAATTCCCATTTTAAGGGGTATAAGGAAAATTATCGTGAGCGCGCAGGTCATAAAGGTGGAAAAAATACCGTCCGCCGCGTAGAGCTTAACCTTATCGTCCGCCCGAACAAAGAAACTGCAGACATGGCGGAGTGAGGACATTAAAATATGCGCGTAAAGAATAAAAATATATTCCCGCAGGTCTTTAATGAGATATACAAGCGGGGAAAACAAAAGCAAAATGCCGAAACCTAAGCCCACCGCCACAATGCCGGTAGTAAAAACATCGGATTGTTTATAATCGTTATCAACGCCAAAGCGGATAATGGCATTTGTAATGCCGAGCATGGCGATAGGCAGAAGCAGCGCACCGGTATTTATGATAATATCGAGCATACCGAATTCCGCGGTTTTAAGGGCGCGGCTGTAAAAGAATACCATTATAAAGGAAAGTATTTTAGAGCCGAAGGTGCCTATTGCGAAAATTGCGGTGTTTTGCGCAAGTTTTTTATATTTGTTCAACTTCCCGTCCCCTTAAAAGAGATTTACTATAAAAGGTATACCGTAAGAAATAAAGCTCATTATTGCGGCGGCAATGCATATACCGCAGATAATGGCAACTATTGCTTTTTTGAACTTTATGCCGAGCAGAGCCGCTAAAAGCGCCCCTGTCCACGCTCCCGTTCCCGGCAGCGGAATGCCCACAAAAATCATAAGCCCCCAGAATTCGCCCTTTTCGAGCCGCTCTTTTTTGGAGAGGGTTTTAGATTCGATTGTGTTAACAAGGGGCGAAAAGAGCTTGGTGGTTTTAAGCCACGCGAATATAGGAATTATGAGCCAAAGAATAAACGGTATCGGTATAAAATTGCCGAGCATACAAATGCCGAGCGCCTTTAAGTATGGCATACCCATTAAGCTCGCAACAGGCAGACCGCCGCGCAGCTCTATTATTGGGAGCATCGAGATAAAAAGCGCAATTATTTCTTTGGGTAAAGGTAATGTTTGAAACCAATTAAGAATAGCGTCCATAAATTTCTCCAAAAAAGTTTATAATGGAATTATACTATAAATTATTCTTTAAGTCAAATAAATATCCACCCGCAATAAAGCGAGTGGATAATTTTATTTATTCTTTTTTATAAAGCCCTTAATAAGACCTGCGGCGCTCTCAATCAGGGCGGGAGCCGGGCTTTCGTTTACGGATTTTACCTTTACATGACTGCCGTTTATCACAACAACCGCCTTTGGCTTAACCGTTATTTTGCCGCCTGCGCCCGCAGGGGCTTCGGTGTTCTTTTTTGTTTTAATGTCCGAGCCGCCGCCCGCAAAGCCGATTGAAAGCTCAGATACGGTAAGCACGGTACTGCCGTCGGGAGCCAAAACGGGCTCGCTCATAACCGAGCTTTGCTTATTTAATTCCATAACCTTATCGGCGGTAAAGCCCAGAACATTTGCTACACTGTTATTTGTGTTTTCCATCCTTTTCCTCCGCGTAATCGTAAACTGTCAAAAGCAACATTTTAATAAAGTAAAAAAGCGAAATCTTAAAATTCAGCATAATGCCGTAATCATAATAATCGGTATCAAAATCGCAGGCAAGATTTATTTCGGGTGCGGCTTTCATTTTGGTTTTCTTTTGCAGGAAAGACACAAAAGGATACACTGCCGCGCAAACAGCGCCGTAACCGATAGCCGCAGCGGCGGCATCGTCCCCCGCGCAAACGCATTTAATATTCAGCCGCGTTATGCGGATATGGCGGAGAATTACCTTGATTCTGCCGAAAAACGAGCGGAGTATTTTAATTGCCGCTTCCACTGTTGCGGCTACACCGTTATCGGCAATATACTGCTTTAATTTATTGGGCTTTTGCTTTTTTTCGGCTTTTTCTTCCATTACCTCGGGCTTTGGCTTTTGGCGGCGTGTATCGTATTTAATAAAGAGATACCGTGCCGAAAGCACAAGAGGTTTACCCTTTGTAAAATCGATATATATTTTTACGGGGCTTATAAGCAGGCAGAAAATTATGAAACACAAGCCGAGCAAAACAATGCCGATTATTTTAATAGCTGTCATATTCGTCCTCACAAAATAGTTTGTGTAACTTTTTCTACATTATAAAATAAAATTCATATCAAGTCAATAAACAGAATTTTCTCTTTCAAAATACTCAGATTTATGGTATAGTGATTTTGGGTGATAAAAATGAAAAAGAAATTATTATCTGCGGTTTTGGTGCTCGTTTGCATTTTGCTTTGCGGCTGTGCAAGTATAAGCCCAAAAAGCGCGCTGAAAAACACAATGGAAGATTTCAAAAATTCGCTCACTGAAAATAAGGAAAGCGATATTATAACACAAGTTTATGGCGAAAATTTTTCGTATAAAATAGGTAAGGTTACAAAAGAAGATAAAAACGCGTCGGTCGAAATAAGCGTTACAACCATTGATGTTTACGACCTGCAGGCGCGCGCCATTGCGGCTTGCGGAGAAGCCCCCGAAAAGCAGAACGAGTGGATAAACGATGCGCTTAAAAAGGGCGATTATAAAAAGAATACACTCACAGCTTTAGTGCCGATGCTTTACGAAAACGGCAAATGGGATATAGATCCCGCAGGCGACCTTTTTGATTTTTCAAATGCCATTACGGGCGGTTTCGGTGAAAGTCTGTTCCAGGGAACCGGGGAATAGTTATGAAAAAAGTAATTGCGATACTGGTTGCTTTAGTTTTTGCGCTTGCGGCATTTGCCTGTTATGATTGGGCAGAGGTTGGCTCACTTTTAGGGATAACCGAGCCCGATAAATATTACGGCTTTGCCAAAGACGAAAACGGCACTACCGAGTTTTACAGCGCCGAGGAGATAAATAATTTTGAGTTTACCCTCGATAAATATTCCTCAAAAGTATATTTCGAAAAGTTAAATGACCGCGAAAAGGTAATTTACAAGGCTTTTCTCTATGCGGTGCAGGAGAGTTACCCCTGCGTGTTCTTCGATAAACGCGCAACCGAGGGCAACACATATTCCCCTAGTGATATTCTCTCGATACTCTCGCTTTCTTCTCCCCTTATCGAGCAGAATCTGCACGGCTCCTCGCAGGATTGCGGCTTTAATGTGGGTATGATTTCGCGGCTTATAAATCACGAGACCTATGCGGGCACCCGCTATATGTTCGATAGCTTTAATGAGGAAAATCTGGCGAAAAAGAACGAGGCAATCGCCGCCGCCGAAAAGTTTTTGGCGGAGGTCGGCACAGATTATAAAGATAAAAAGGCGCTCGCCAAAGCCATATATGAAAAGTTTGTAAAAGAGAGCAAATATGTAAAATACGAAAACGCCACCGACTATCACGACCACCTTTACGATGCCATTATAAAGCACGAATCACAGTGTGACGGTTTTGCAAACGCCCTTTCTCTGCTTTACAATATGGCGGGCATAGATTGCTTTGAAAAGATTTACGAGCCCGAGGACGAAAGCGAGGGCCACACCTGGAACTGCATACTGATAGAAAATGAATATTATAATGTAGATGCAACATGCGACCCCCGAACAGCGGCGGAGCGGGAAGCGTTTGAGATTTTCCCTGCGGGCTTCGGGTTTACCGACAGCCTGCAGGCGTTTGCCCACGGTTATGCAGATATTCTGCCTGCTTCCACGGCGGGAAATCTTTTCGGCTCGCAAAAAATAGACATGAAAAGCAAAAGTGCGGCAACAAATAAAATTGCCGAAATATATAAAAAAAGCGGCAATATGTTCGCTGTGACCTACAGCGATGCCGCAGATAAAACCGTAATCTCGGTTTTGCAGGGAGTTTGCGATAAGCTCCGGGTAGGGATGAATTACGAAACCTATACGGGCCAAAGCGAAAAACTGCTTGTAATTTATAAGGACAAATAAAAAAAGCCCGGCAGCGTCGGGCTTTTTTATTTTTTTTGGTGGTTTAATATTCGTATGGAAGGGTGGGTTAGCTGGTTGTCGTGTAGCGTTGCGGGGGCG
>JAGHTJ010000142.1 GCA_018065375.1 Candidatus Equinaster intestinalis
CAATTACATTACTCGGCGGGCTTGCGATGTTCCTATACGGTATGCGCCTTATGGGAGACGGCCTTAAAGGCGGAGCCTCCGCAACACTTAAAAAAGCAATAGAAAAGGTAACGGACAACCCCGTTAAGGCGTTTTTTTTAGGACTTGCGGTTACGGCAATTATTCAGTCCTCAACAGCCACAATAGTTATAACCTCGGGCCTTGTGGGTGCGGGCATAATCAAGCTCGACCAATCGCTCGGTATAATCATCGGCTCAAATGTAGGAACAACCGTAACGGGACAAATAATCAGACTTTTGGATATAAATGCCGACGAGGGCTCGGTTTTACAGCTTTTCCAGCCCTCAACACTCGCGCCCGTTGCCCTTATAATCGGTATGGTTATAATAATGGGCTTTAAGTTCAAAAAATCCGAGTTTATCGGCAGTATCGCGATAGGCTTCGGTATTCTTTTCTCGGGTCTTATGTCCATGACCGGGGCGGTAAGCACCCTCACCGAGCCCGGCGGACCTTTGGAAAATGTGTTTTCGGGGCTCGGCAACAGCCCGCTTATCTCCTATGCCGCAGGCGCCGGAACGGCGTTTTTGCTCCAAAGCTCCTCGGCTACAATCGGTATTATGCAGGCGTTCTCGATGTCCGGTACGCTGATTTTCAAATCGGTGTTTATAATTCTTGTGGGCATTTATCTTGGCGACTGCGTTACAACGGCTATTGTTTGCTCGATAGGAGCTAAAGCCGATGCAAAAAGAGTTGGCATAGTTAATATATTATTTAACCTGAGCGAAACGGTGCTTGTGCTGGCGGTTGTAAATATTCTGCACGCCGCGGGGCTGCTCGATAATATATGGGAGCTTAAAATGACCTCGGGCACAATCGCAAACACAAACACGGTTTTCAACCTCGGCTGTTCGATACTCCTTTTGCCTATGGTAGGCGTTTATGAGAAATTAAGCCGCATAATAGTTAAGGACGATAACGCAAAGGCCGAAAAATACGGCGAAAAGCTTTCGGCATTAAATCCCGTATTCTTTGACTCCCCCGCTATCGCCTTTAACAGCTGTTACGAGCTGCTTAAAATGATGTATGATATTTCGGTGCAGAACATATTCAAAGCCTACAACCTGCTCTTTAAGTTTGACGGTAAAACCATGCAGGAAATTACCGAGGACGAGGATGCCATTGACCGAATGGCTGACGCGATAAGCAATTATTTGATTCAGCTTTCGAGCCATATAAGCGAGGCATCTTTACTGCAGATTCTCGATGAATACAACAAAATTACAACCTGCTTTGAGCGCCTTGGCGACCACGCTATGAACCTTGCCGAAGATGCCGAGGCAATGAACGCGGCAGGCTTTGCCTTTTCGGATGCCGCTACGGCAGAGCTGCTCGTAATAAAAGAACTGCTCGAAAAAATACTCGGCTATGCGAGAACCGCCTTCAGCGAAAAGAATCTTGAAGCCGCTACCGCAATAGAGCCGCTTGAAGAGGTTGTGGACGACCTTATAAACACCTTGCAGGACAACCACCTGGTAAGACTGCGCGACGGCAAATGCACCGTTACCGTAGGTATGCATTTCCTCAACATACTCACAAACCTCGAAAGAATTTCGGATGTTTGCTCGGATATCGGTGTTGCAACAATCGCCCGCCGCAACCCCGAGCTTGCAAATCAGGCGCACGAATATATTTCCTCACTGCATATGCGAAACGACAGTGACTATGCCGATGCTTACAAACGCGCTCACGATGAATATTTCAGCAAGCTTACGGTTACTCAGAATTAAACCGGTAAAACTCTGATTTATTCTTTGCTTGCGGGAAAATCAAGCAGGGATGCCATCGAGTTTGCAACAGCGGCCTCGGCGTTGAAGCATTCTGTTGAGGGCAACTTTAATAGGGTTACTGTATCTGAAGTTGAAAAACTTGCCGCAGACAACGGCTCAGGTGGATTCAAATGTGAAATGAGGCTCAATAATGAACAAAACTTTATATAATTTCGTTTTGAATAAAGTTCACCATGAATTTCGTCATACCGTTGATTGGAATTTGGGTGAAGAATATGCAAAGAAAGGTTTGCCGCCGATAGAGCGCATGGCAGATCGTTTTGAGCGTATGTGCAACGAAGAAAAAGCGGTTATTTTAGATGGTGAGCAAATTGTATTTTTGCGCACGGTTTCAAATCTTCCCGATTGCTTTACAGAGGATGAATGGAAAGAAATTAAGAACAAGTACTATATCCACGAACTCGGATATATGTCGAACCTTTCTCCTGATTATTACGATACGATTAAGGTAGGCCTTCTGAAAAAGCGTGAAACCGCCGATGAGTACGGGAAACGAGCCATTGACAATATTATTATGCTTTCAGATAAGTATTTGGAAGAAGCAAAAAGACTCGGAAGGGAAGATTTGGTTGAGGTTTTAACACAGGTTCCTCGCTATCCTGCCCGTAATTTTAGAGAAGCTTTGCAGTTTTTCCGTATTATTCATTATGCTTTATGGCTTGAGGGTAACTACCATAACACCGTAGGCAGATTCGATAAATACATATATCCCTATCTTAAAGCCGATATGGATAAGGGCATTTATACAAAGGAAACTGCGCTTGAACTGTTAGAAGATTTCTTCCTTTCCTTCAATAAGGACAGCGATATTTATGTCGGCGTTCAGCAGGGCGATAATGGTCAGAGTATGATGCTCGGCGGTATCGACGAAAACGGTAACGATGTATTTAATCTTTTATCAGAACTCTGCCTTAAAGCAAGCTATAATAATAAAATGATAGATCCTAAAATCAATTTAAGGGTAGATAAAAATACACCGAAAGAAAGATATACTCTTGCAAGCCATTTGACAAAGGCGGGTCTTGGATTTCCGCAGTATTCAAA
>JAGHTJ010000012.1 GCA_018065375.1 Candidatus Equinaster intestinalis
CATTTATACATTATATTACTTTTGTAAAATTATGTCAAGATATTAGAGAAAATTTAAGAGTTTTCCTTTTTGGGCATTTTTATACCGCATATAATCCGGAATACATATTGTAAAGAGGAGAATGTATAGCGGATAAAAAATAATCCGGCGATAACCGATAATGGCTATCGCCGGATTTTATCTCATCATTAACCCAAAAACTCATAAGGCGGAAGCTCGCTGTAAACAGGTGCATCAAGCTCGGGGAGATGTTCAATTCCGTCCATGGTAACTTTAAATCTTAAAGATTCGTTTTCGAAAAATCTTACTTCAATCGTTTGCTCGGTAACATCTACAACCTCGGTAAAGGTCGATTCCCAAATGCCGCCCTTTTTTTCCTTTTGCTCTCTGGTCATTGAGCGAATTTCGGCGTTTGAAGCATCAAACAGTCCCTTGATAATATCTTCGTAATCTTCATTAAAGAGGAAATCGTATGTTCCGCCCTGGAATTCGCCTAAATTTTCGCTTCTCGGGTCAAAGTGGTATTTTTTACAATTATCATACTCGGTGTAAAACCACGAGTAAGAAATTCTTCGCATTAAATCGTACATTTGGCTTGTGTTGTCAACGCCGTTAATCAGGGATTGAATGGTCATAAATCTTCCTTCGCCGGACTTCATATCCTCGCGCTGATAAGCCCACCAATTCAGGTAAAAGTTTGCCTGCGCAATAGCATTGATTTTGCAATATTTTTCCTTGTTTGTCTGCCCAACACCTATCCAGTCAATCTTGGAAACATCTTCCTCGTCAATCCAGTTTACAGCTAAAACTTTTTCATTATCAGGTACAGATGCATTATAAGTATCGCCCAAAAAGCCTATCGCGGAAAATTCAAGCAATGCGGCGTGGGTTTCACCGCTTTCGGTACTGTCCGAAATAATGAAGCAGTAATTCCAATAACCGTTTTTCGAGTAAATATCCAGAGTTTTTACATACTCTTTGGCTTCGGCAACGGTTTTACAATGCTCGGCAATGTAGCGCGGCAGCTCAAACATATGAACCCGTCTTTCGCCGTCAGGATTTGTGCCCTTGAGTGAAAACTGGTCGTTTCCGGCAAAATCGCACTCGCCGTGTCTCATATTTACTTCAATGTGAAGCCCCTTATCGTTCATTACGTCATCGCAAAGGAAGGGAAGAATGTTTTTGAACTCATCGCTGATGCCATTTTCTTTAACATCATCGTAATAGGGCGCATAGTCGCGGAATGTGTATGCAAGACCAATCGTTTTGTATCGACCTTCGCTTGCGTTTGTTCTTACAACATAAGCGGGTTTATCGGCTATGTTTAAGTCCATATTTCTGCCTACAACTCGGTGTCCGTTGGAAAACTCCTTTGTAACCGCCGTACATCCGCCGCCCCAGTTATCATTGTTGTCAGCCCAAAACTTGTCGCCGTAGTCGTAATCAACGCGATCGTAGTTTACCTCGAAGATGCGGCTGTTTTCTTCAACCTCGTTTACTTTTGTATAGTTTTCTTTACCGTTGCAGGCAACAGCAGAAAAAGCTAACAAAATGCACATTAAAATCAATAATACTCGTTTGAATTTCATATTGTTTCTCCTTTTTGTTTTGATTTATTTGCCTTTGCCTGATTTGAGTATAACACTTTTAAAAAGAATTGCAATAGGGTAATATAATCAAACTAAAAACGGAGCAGGCGTAAACCTGCTCCGATAAAGTGGCATTAAAATAATTCTTCTGCGCCTCTACATTCAATAGTGACCGATTTCCCACATTCTTCACAATCGTGATCGATTTCAAAATCTGAACCAAGCGTTTCAGCATCATTTGAGAAATAATAACCAGCGTTATATTCACCGCAGTATGGGCAAGTCCAATCAACACTAACAAATCCTCCGGTAGAATCAACACTAACTTTGATATTAGAACCTTCAACACGCGCCATAACAAATACCTCCATTTTTATTTCATAAGAGTACAATAAAAATAATCGAGAGAATACAGCCAAAATCCGTTATATCCTCTCGATATGTGTTTGGACGCAGTTTAAAACTTACCCTTTGGAGGGAAAGTCGGTAAAACGGAAAGGGGGCAAGTTTGAGGAAAAGGGGTAAGCTTTTACAAATGCCACTTATCGTCTATAGACTTAAAGTCTGCTTTCTGATACACTTATTGATAGTATGGAGGAATGTATCGATGGATATTAAAGAAGTATTTGGCGTCAATGTCCGCAAATATAGGAATGCTCTCGGCGTGTCACAAGAAAAATTTGCCGAAATGTGTGGTCTCCATCGGACATATATCAGTGATATTGAGTGTTTCCAAAGAAATGTTTCTTTGGAAAGTGTTCAAAAAATAGCTGATGCATTAGAAATAAAGCCTTACCTACTTCTTCGGGAGGAATAATATATGTTATATATGCATGAGGGAAATTTGGCAAATAAAATCGCTACTAATTATGGCGGATATGGAGCGGAAATAAGAGAGTTTTATAATGAAAAGTATCTGCCTATGAGAGAACGCGTATTGAGCTTGACGTTCGATGAAGAACATGCCGAATCTTTTGATGTGGCGGCGGAGATTTTTAACGAATATTATTCGCAACTTAAAGAATGTCGTGATAGGCTTGATATTGATGAGCATTCAAAATTCTCATCATCTTTCTTGGAAGAAATCAGTTGCTATTTGTTTAAGGATTTGCCGGATATCCAAGATGAAGTATTTGGAATCTACAACAAGCATGTGTACGCCGGTTTGAAAATTAACAATAATAGAAATGTATCGATAATTACCAAGGATGTCGATTTCTGTATCGGGAAGAAAGTTGAACTTTCTATTGATCATTTACCTGCAGTAGAATTGATAATCCCTATCGTAGCAGTTGAAGTTAAAACATATTTGGATGCAACTATGTTTGGAGAGGCAAAGTCATCAAGTAAATCTATTCGTAGCGCTTCTCCGAACTCAAAAACTTATATCTTGATGGGATACAAGGCGTTGCATGATGATCACATTATAGCTGCAAGGCAAGATTCGACTTTCTGTGAATTGTTTGTTTTGCGTAGAAACAAGAGATCTCCGATGGAAGCGTCAGTAATAAAAGAGTATTGGCGTGAAATACGTGAAGCTGTAAGTAATGTAGCTGAACTTGACGAAATAAATGTACCAGGAAGATTATTAAATCCATAATTTATTGCATCGCAGATTATGTTAAATAATCTGCGATGCTTTTTGCTATTGCTTTTGCCAATAACGGCGGCACGGCGTTACCAATTTGCTGATATTGAGATAGGTTCTTTTCCCATGACATAGTGGTTCTTTTTCCACAGAAAATATATGTATCGGGAAAAGACTGTAACCTCGCGCCCTCTCTGGCAGTATAGTTTCTGTCCAAATACGGATGAATAAAATTGCTTTGGAAACTTGCGGGAACGGTAGGAGAGGGTTTGTCCGGGTATGGCCTCATATTGTTTTGAGAATATACTTTTCCACTAACTTTTGAAGCGTCGCCGCGTTGCCTTTGCTGGAATTCTTGGCCCACATCAGCAACTGATTCTCCCCAACGAATATGGGAAAATCTTTCAACAAGACGAGCGGTATGTCTCATCGTAATATGGTTATATACCGTTGAACTTCCGGCTCTAATCCACTTTTGATAATCATTTTGTGGTGCACATCTGTACTCTTGAAGTTCGGTCCCTTCACCCGATTTTAATTGCGGGAGATCCATAATCGCCTGCTCAATGGTGATTTGTTTTTCTCCAAATGTATAACCCTTTGGCTCGACTTTCTCCTTATCGTAAGGAATATCGTTTCGCAAGCCAATGAAAAACACCCTTACTCGGCTTTGAGGAACACCGAATTCGGCAGCATTTAATATGTAAATGTTAACTGTGTACCCCACTCCGGAAAATTCGTTAATGATAAGATCTTTTACATTCTCATCGTTTTTTGTTTTCATGGAAAGAATTCCTGTAACATTTTCCATTACAAAAAAACGGGGCTTAAAATGCTTTACAAACCGAACGAACTCCATAAACAAACTGTTTCTTGGGTCTTTTTTATCACGATTTCCACTCAACGAAAAGCCCTGACAGGGGGGACCACCTATAATACCGTCGATATCTACTGGTTCATCAAAAAACGAGTTCAGGTCAGTGATTTGAGTAATATCATTTGTTATTACTTTTGTGTTTGGGTGGTTCTTTTTATATGTTTCCGATGCCCATTCATCTTTTTCTACTGCAAGCGGGATATTATATCCGGCCATTTCAAACCCGGTACTCAATCCTCCGCAACCAGCAAACAAATCTATAACATTTTTCATTATAAAAATTTCTCCTGTGGGTAATTAAACCACGCTTTCTCAATTTCATCGTAAGGGATTTCATTTTTTGAGCAGAACTCTTTTATTGCTTTCATCGCTGAAAGGTTTGGTTTGCTCTTTCCAGTTTCCCATCTGTTTATTGTTGAATAAGCTACGCCTAATTCTTTTGCAAAAGCATCTTGAGATAGAAATGCTTTTTGGCGAGCTTTCTTGATTTGTTCGGATAGCATTACTATGTCGTTGCCTCCTTATTATATTTTCATCATTATAGCATAATCCTCTCATCTTTTCAATAGATTTAAGCAAAATTTAAGAGGTTACTTTGATGGTTTTTTGTGCTTAACAATCGGCTCGTGATGTTCCGTTATGGTGTATTTCGGTGCTTCACCGGTGTTCTTTGATTGTTTTCCCCGGAAGTAATCCGAAACATATGTCTTGCCGACAGTGACCGTCCCGTAATATTTTTCATTATTTAAAATCGTGCGAACTGTTTCAGCAACCCACCTGGTTCCGCCTCGTGGAGCGGGGATACCATCTTTCATCAAAGCGTCGGCAATTTTTCGTAGTGAAAGACCTCCGCCCGATACGCAAATATTCTTAAAACAGCAGCGGCCTGCTCGGTGTCAATTTCGAGCAGACCGTTTTTGTTTTGTTTATAGCCGTAGCAGGGACGGTTGAACATTTTAGAAGTGCCGCTTTCAAACCGCGCTTTATGCCCCAACAAGTAGCGAAACTTTTGGATTCACTTTCGTGCTGATACAGGCTTGCGTAGATCGTCAGCATTTTTACTGCCGTCTTATCATAACAATGCGGATTTTCAACCTCAAAATACACATCAATTTTGAGAGTGTTGAAAAATGCTACCGCCTGCAGAAACTCAACGGTGTTTCTCCCGAGGCGGCTGATGGATTTTAGAAACGAGAGTGGTAGAAAAAGATAAAAACGGGGATTTTCCAAACAGCCTCGTTTAAAACAAAAAGCCGAAAACCCTTGCAAATAGGGGATTTTCGGCAAAAAGAAATTGGTCAACCTAAAAAATAGGCTGACCAATTATTATGGTTGCGGGGGCCGGATTTGAACCAACAACCTTCGGGTTATGAGCCCGACGAGCTACCAGATTGCTCCACCCCGCGATATTTATGCGCTCTTTCGAGCGCTTTTATATTATACACCAATTATTATGACATTGCAAGCACTTTTTATAACTTTTTTTCACGGCTTTTTTGTTCAAATGTTATGTAAACTACTTGACCGCCTGCTCCTTCGGACTGTTGAGAACCTTTGAGGAAACCTTATTCTCCGGTATAATTTCGCCGGCTTTCATAAGGGCACGCTTGGTAAGCAGGGGGCCTACAAGCTCATAAACGAGGACCGAAAACAGCACTATATTCCGTACAAGCCCGCCTACACCGTCTCCGAGCTGCATCGCCGAAACCGACATTCCGAGCGCAACACCCGCCTGCGGAAGCAGGGTTATTCCGAGGTGTTTTACTATCGTGCTATCGCACTTCATAAATTTCGAGCTCCATCTTGCGCCGAGGATTTTTCCGATAGAGCGGAATATTATGTAAACTGCACCTACCCCTATAATCGACCATTTTGTGAATACCGAGAGCTCAAGCTCTGCACCGCTGATTACGAAAAAGAGGATAAAAAGCGGTGTGGTCCAGCGGTCAACACGGTCCATAAGCTCCTCGGAGGATTCGCATACATTGCAGAAAACCGTGCCGAGCATCATGCAGGCGAGCAGGGGAGAAAAGCCCACCGTAACCGCGCCGATTTTGAATTTCAGCATAGTAATCGCCACGGTAAGCACAACGAATGTTACAGATACCGAAAGGCGTTTACTGCGGGAATGGAAGAACTTTTCGGACTGCGAGAAAAGATAACCCACCAAAAGTCCGAGCAAAAGTGAGGCAATTATTTCGATAAGAGGGTCGATAATTATTGAGATGAAATCCACCGCGCCTACTACCATTGCCTTGGCGATGCCGAATGAAACGGCAAAAACTATGAGACCTACAGCGTCATCGAGAGCAACTATCGGCAGCAGCATATCGGTAAGAGGTCCCTTTGCTTTATACTGCCTTACAACCATAAGTGTTGCGGCGGGAGCGGTGGCGGTAGCAACGGCGCCGAGTGTTATTGCGGCGCTTATCGGGAAGACCGATTCGCCTAAAATTTTACTTAAAACGCAGAGCGCAACGTCTACAAAAAGTGTTGCCGTAAGAGCTTGGAAAACTCCTATAACGGTGGCTTGCTTGCCGATTTTTTTGAGCTGCGGAATTCGGAATTCATTGCCGATTGAAAAGGCGATAAATCCGAGAGCAACGTCCGAAATAACTCCGAAGCGAGATACATAGTCCGCCGTAGGGAATCCCAGACCGCTTACCCCGATAAGACTTGCTATCTGACCGAGTCCGTAAGGGCCGATAAGCACACCGGCGATAAGATAGCCCGTAACCGCTGGCAAACCAAACGGTTTTATTATGCGGGTGAGCAAAAGCCCCATAATCAGCGCAACCGAAAGGCTCAAAAGAATATCCATTATAAAACATCTCTTCTCAAAAACTGTAATGATACTTACAATTATAGTAACGGTGCTTAACTTTTTCAACTTTTTTTAAAAAATATGGTAAAAAAGTTAAAGAAATGTTGTTTTTGTCGATAAAATATGTTACAATATATCAAAACATTTTAAGGTGGGAGATAATATTATGAATATTATTGTTTGCGTAAAGCAAGTACCCGGCACAAACCAGGTCGAGGTTGACCCTGTAACCGGCGTTTTAAAACGTGACGGTGTTGACAGTAAGCTCAATCCTTATGACCTTTTTGCGCTGGAAGCGGCATTTAAAATCAAGGAAAAAATCGGCGGCAAAATCACCGCTCTTTCCATGGGACCGAATCAGGCGATTCCCTCCCTTATGGAAACGGTTTATATGGGAACTGACGGCGGCGTTCTGCTTTCCGACAGAAAGTTTGCCGGTGCAGACGTTCAGGCAACGAGCTATGCTTTAAGTCTTGGTGTTCGCAAGATAGGTAATTACGACCTTATCATTTGCGGCAAGCAGACTACTGACGGTGATACCGCGCAGGTTGGCCCCGAAATGGCAGAAAAGCTCGGAATTGAGCATGTAACAAATGTTGTGTCGATAGACGATGTTACCGATAAAACCGTTACCGTAACATTCTCGATGGACGATTGCTTCCAGACACAGAAAATGCAGTTGCCCTGCCTTATCACAATAGATAAAGACGCTTTCACTCCGAGACTGCCTTCCTATAAGGTAAAGAAGCAGTGCACCGGTGAAGAGGTTACGGTTTATACCGTTGCCGACCTTGAGGGCGTTGATGAGAGCCGTTTGGGACTTAAGGGCTCACCCACACAGGTTGAAAGAATTTTCCCGCCCGAAAAGAACTCTGAAAAGCAGATGTTCGAGGGCGATGCAGAAAAGCTTTCCGATAGTCTTTATACACTACTTAAAGACAGAAAATTCATTTAAGGGGGAAGAAAACGATGGCTTTAAAGATAAACAAAGAAAAAGTTACAAAAGAAACCGCCGAACAGCTCGTATCTATATGCCCCTTTGGTGCAATTTCGTATGATGGTGAACTGAAAATCGGTTCAGGTTGTAAAATGTGTAAGCTCTGCGTTAAAAAAGGACCTGCAGGGGTTGTTACATTTGAAGAGGAGCAGGTTCAAACCTGCGATAAATCGGCATGGAACGGCGTATGCGTTTTTGCCGAGCAGAGAGAGGGTAAAATTCACCCGGTATCATTGGAGCTTCTCGGTAAAGCGAGAGAGTTGGCTTCGGTTATCGGTCACGAGGTTTACGCTCTGCTTATAGGAAGCGGCGTTGAAGCGGCGGCAAATGAGCTTCTTTCCTACGGTGCCGATAAGGTATTCATTTATGATGATGCCGCTTTAAAAGATTTCGTTATTTCACCCTATGCAAATGCCTTCACTGATTTCATCGAAAAGATTAAGCCTTCGAGCATTCTCGTAGGTGCTACGGTGCTCGGACGTTCCCTCGCTCCGAAGGTAGCGGCAAGGGTAGGAGCCGGTCTTACTGCCGACTGCACAATCCTCAAAATGAAAGAAAACACCGATTTGGTACAGATAAGACCTGCTTTCGGCGGTAACATTATGGCGCAGATTGTATCTCCCAATACCCGTCCGCAGTTCTGTACCGTAAGATATAAGATATTCTCTGCTCCCGAAAAGTGCGAGCCTCACGGTGAAATAGTTAAGATGAATGTAACTGCCGATATGCTCAAGGCAAATTCGGAGGTTATAAAGGTAGTTAAAAAGCCCAACGAAATTGATATTTCCGATGCCGATACAATAGTTGCGGTAGGTAGAGGCTTCTGCGGTAAGGACGATATAGAAATGGCAAAAGAGCTTGCCGATGCTCTCGGCGCACAGCTCGCCTGCACACGTCCGCTGGTTGAAAGCGGTGCATTTGATGCAAAGCATCAGATTGGTCTTTCGGGCAGAACGGTTAAGCCGAAACTCATTATTGCGCTCGGTATTTCGGGCTCGGTACAGTTTGCGGCAGGTATGAGAAATTCCGATGTAATCGTTGCCGTAAACAATGATGCTTCGGCAAATATTTTTGACGTTGCTCATTACGGCTTCGTAGGTAATGCAAAAGAAATCGTACCCGAGCTTATCGCCAAAATCAAAGGAGAATAAACCATGTATAATAAAGTAACTAAATCTGATATTGATTACATAGTAAGCGTTACTGATGCTTCACGTGTTGTTTGCGGCGAGGATATAAGCGAAGATTACAGTCATGATGAGCTCGGCGGAATAAAGAGCAGTCCGAGCGTTCTCGTTAAGGTGCTTTCCACCGAAGAGGTTTCAAAAATTATGAAATATGCCAATGAGCATCTGCTTCCGGTAGTTGTTCGCGGAAGCGGTACCGGCCTTGTAGGCTCGGCTGTTGCAACACAGGGCGGCATAATGATTGAAACTACCGCAATGAATAAAATTTTAGAGCTTGATGAAGAAAACCTCACCGTTACGGTACAGCCCGGCGTTCTGCTCATGGAGCTTGCCGCATTCGCCGAGGAGCACGATTTCCTTTATCCGCCGGATCCCGGTGAAAAATCGGCTACCATAGCCGGTAATATTTCCACCAATGCGGGCGGTATGAGAGCCGTAAAATACGGTGTTACCCGCGATTTCGTAAGAGGTCTTACGGTAGTTCTGCCAAACGGTGAAATAGTAAATTTGGGCGGTAAGGTAGTTAAAAACAGTACCGGTTACAGCCTTTTAAATCTTATGATAGGTTCTGAAGGAACACTCGGTGTTATTACCGAAGCGGTGCTTAAACTTATACCTCTGCCGAAAACCACAGTAAGTTTGCTTGTTCCCTTCGGCAGCATAAACGAAGCCATTGAAACCGTTCCGGAAATCATCAAGAGCCGTGCTTCCCTCACTGCTATCGAATTTTTTGAGAGAGAAACAATACTTTTCGCAGAGGAATACCTCGGCAAGAAGTTCCCCGATACACGCTATCCCGCATACCTGCTTTTGACGGTTGACGGTAACGAAAAAGCCGAAATCGAAAAAGAGCTTTCGGCAGTTGCTGATTTGTGTATGGAAAAGGGCGCGCAGGATGCATTCATCGTTGATACCGATGAGCGTAAGGATTCGGTATGGAAGGCAAGAGGCGCATTCCTCGAAGCAATCAAGGCTTCTACCTCGGAAATGGACGAATGCGATGTTGTTGTTCCGCGTAATAAGGTTGCTGAATTCATCGAGTATACCCACGAGGTTTCAAAGAAGCTCGGTGTTCGTATTCCTTCCTTCGGTCACGCCGGAGACGGTAACCTTCACGTTTACATCTGCAGAGACGATTTGCCCGAGGATAAATGGGATGCAACCCTTAAAGAGGCATTCCGCCTTATGTATTCAAAATCAAACGAGCTTAAGGGTCTCGTTTCGGGCGAACACGGTATAGGCTATGCCAAAAAGCAGTATATGTACGAATGCTACGGCGATACCCAGCTTGAGCTTATGCGCGGTATTAAGTCGGTATTCGATAAAAATAATATTTTAAATCCCAATAAGCTTTTCTAAAAAAGTTGCGGCTCTTCGGTTTTCCGGAGAGCCGTTTTTTATTATTTATCTTTTGCTATATTATTGATTTTGCCTTTCATATATGATAATATTATTATATAAATTATAAAGGACGGGATTTTATGTCGGCTGTTCAGAACTTTAAAAGTGCACCCTTGACTAATTCGGCTCTCGGAGTTTATCTCGAATGTATGGAAAATCCATCTTCTGTGATGTATAACATACTTTTTTCGGTGGATTTGCCCCTTTCAACCGATATTAAAAGGTTTAAAGAAGCTGTAAAAACAGTCGTGGAAGCACACCCGTCTTTAATGGTAAACCTGAAGGTTGTAAACGGTGTTCCGTCTTTTGTGCAGGCAAACCACGAAATTAAGATTGAAGAAATAGAAACCGATGATACCGAAAAGGAAATATCCGGTTTTGCGCGTCCTTTTGATTTGGAAAACGACCCGCTTTTCAGATTTGCCGTAATCCGCTCTGAAAAAAAGACAGTATTTGTTTTTGATATTCACCACACCGTTTTTGACGGTACATCCTTAAAGGTTTTTGTAAATCAGATAAAAGAAGCTTACCTTACGGGCAAATGTGAAGCCGAAAAAACCACGATTTTCGATGTAGGCGTGGCCGAAGCAAAGCTTCCCGATACTCCCGAATACAAAAAAGCGCAGGAGTTTTTTAAAGAAAAATTCGATGGTGCCGAATGTGATTTAAAGCCCGCTACCGATATTTTCGAAGAGGTTGAATTTTCGGTTGCCGAGGGCGTAGTGTCGCTTGATTGCTCGGATAGAATAAACGAGAAAGAAATTACCGATTTTGCAAAAAAACTCGGTGTTAATGAAAATGCCGTATTTACCGGCGCATTTGCTTATGCCATGGCTAAATTTGCGGGCGGTCTTGAAACCTTTTTCTGTACCGCAAACCACGGCAGACGCAGTAAAGATTACCAAAATACTTTCGGCATATTTGTAAAAACCATGCCGCTGTATTTTAGTATTGATGAAAACTGCAGTGTTGCAGACTTCCTTAAATATACCTATGATTATTACTATCAAACCAAAATTAACAGCATTGTTTCGTTTGGCGAGCTTGCCGCAAGCTACGGTGTGAACGACAGTATAAGCTTCGTTTACCAAACCGATTTGTTTGAGCCCATTACGTTTTTGGAGGGCGAAATGGTTATTACCTACCGCTGTCCGCCCGAAACCCAGCTTGACTGGGATATGATGCTGATGAAATCGGCAGGCAGTTATTCCATTCTTTCGCATTACAGAAAGAGCGCATATTCGGGTAAATTTGTAGAGAGCTTCTGCAGGTTCTTCGTGAATATTGTTTGCGGTATCTTAAAAGCCGAAAAACTCGGTGATATTCCGCTTGTAAGTGATGAAAATATGGCGGAATATGCAAAAATTAACTCTACCGAGGCAGAAATTTGCAGTGAAAAAACCGTTGTAGACCTTTTCCGCGAGCAGGTTGCCAAAACCCCCGATAATATCTGCCTTGTTTATAAAGAAAACCGCTATACATATTCCGAGGTTGACCGTATTACCGATATTCTTGCTGAAAATCTTGTAAAAAAGGGAGTAGGCAGGGAAAAGGTAGTAGGCGTTTTGATACCGAGAAATGAATATATGCTTATCTGCTCGCTCGGTGTTTTAAAGGCGGGCGGCGCGTATCTGCCCCTCGACCCGACCTATCCTCCCGAAAGGCTCAACCTTATGGTAAAGGATTCGGGCGCGATGCTGCTTCTTTACGATAAAAGCTTGGCAGATGTAATCGGTGAAGATTTCGCGGGAGAAAGAATTTGCACCGATGAAATCAAAAATATGAAGGATATTTCGGTAAACCTTGAAAGCCCCAAACCCGAGGATTTGTTTGTTATGCTTTACACATCGGGTTCTACCGGATTGCCGAAGGGGGTTATGTTCGAGCATTCCAACACACTTGTTACTACCGAGTGGGTTAAAAAGCACTTCGAAATAGATGAAGCCTCCCGCGTTACGGTGTATGCTTCCTATGGCTTTGATGCCCACGCATTCGATATTTATCCCGCCATAACCTCAGGCGCCGAGCTTCATATTATCGGGGAAGATATTCGTCTTGATTTCCCGCTTCTCAAGGATTATTTCAATAATAACGGTATAACTCATACCGTAATGACAATGCAGGTGGGCCGTCAGTTCGCCCTTATGGGAGGACTTACCACCCTTAAACATCTTTCGGTTGCCGGAGAAAAATTAACTCCGCTTGATAAGCCGGAGAACTTTAAGTTTTACAATCTTTACGGTCCTACCGAGGGCTCGATTATCACGAGCGCATTCCTTATGGATAAAAAATACAAGGATGTTCCGATAGGCTATGCCGTTGATAACCTCAAAACCTACGTTGTTGATAAGAAAGGAAAACTCTTGCCCATAGGTGCGGTAGGTGAGCTTTGGATAGCCGGTCCTCACGTTACAAGGGGATACCTTAATCGCCCCGAAAAGCAGGCGGAGGCTTACGGCGAAAATACATTTGAAAAAATCGAGGGTTACGAAAGAATTTACCGTACCGGCGATATTGTGCGACTCTGTGCTGACGGTAATCTGCAGTTTGTAGGTCGCCGTGATGCACAGGTAAAGGTAAGGGGCTTTCGTGTAGAGCTTACCGAAATCGAGGAGGTTATCCGCAGATTTGAGGGCATTAAAGATGCCACCGTTGCGGCATTTGATGCTTCTTCGGGTGGTAAGTTTATAGCGGCATACGTAGTTTCCGATAATACGGTAGATACAGAAGCGCTTGCCGATTTCATAAGGTCGGAAAAACCGCCTTATATGGTGCCTGCCGTTACGATGCAGATAGATAAAATTCCGCTTAACCAAAACAGTAAGGTAAATAAAAAGGCGTTGCCGCTTCCCGAATTTAAGGCGCAGGATACCACTCCGCCCGAAAACGATACCCAAAAGGCGATTTTCGATATGATAAGTGAAATTATCGGGCATACCTCCTACGGTGTTGATACCGATATTTTCGAGGCGGGTCTTACCTCAATCGGCTCGATAAAGCTGGCAGTTGCCCTTTCGGATAAGTTCGGTGCACCCATAAAAATAAAGGATATTAAGGAAAACGAAACGGTAAGAAAGCTCGAAAAGTTTTTCGGTGCTTTAGTGGAGACCAAAACCTACGAAAAAATGGAAGACTATCCGCTTACCGAAACCCAAAAAGGTATACTTACCGAATGCCTTGCAAATGCCGGCAGTACGGCGTATAATATCCCCCTGCTTTTAAAAATCGGGGAGGGTATTGAGCTTTCGCGCTTAAATGATGCCGTAAAAGCGGCGATAAACGCCCACCCGTTTGTAAAGCAGAAGCTTTTCGCCGATAAAAACGGCGATATAAGGGCAAAAAGATGCGATGATGAAGAGGCAAATTCCGTAATCATCGAGCGTGAGCCCGATTTTGATAAGCTTATTCGTCCCTTCGCAATTCTCGGCGATACCCTCTACCGTTGTGAAATTTATAAGGGTGAAAAGGCAAATTATCTCTTTATGGATTTCCACCATATAATAAGTGACGGTACAAGCGAAAATATACTGCTTGATGATATTCAAAAGGCCTACGATGGGGTAACCCTTACTGCAGAAAGCTATTCGGGATATGAGGTTGCCCTCGATGAGGAGGCGGCTCGTAAAACCGAGGCTTATAATACCGCAAAGGCGCATTACGATTCTGTTTTTGCGGGAGTGGATAGTGAATGTATGCCGCAAAAGGCGCCCGAGGAAAATCCGAGCGGTGCGGCAAGTGTTACGGTATGCGCCGATACCGATTTTGGCGCAGTAAAGGAATATTGCGATAAAAACGGACTTACTCCGAACGCGTTTTTCAATGCCGCATTCGGCTTCACCCTCGCAAGATTCGGCTATAAAGAGGATACCGTTTTCGCAACGGTTTATAACGGCAGAAACGATTCACGTACTGCCCACACCGTTGCAATGCTTGTTAAAACCCTGCCGGTAGCCCTTTGCACCGATGGCAAGATAAAAATTAAAGATGCCGTGAAATCACTCGGAAATCAGCTTATGAACAGTATGGCAAATGATATTTACTCCTTTGCCGAGATTTCGCGGGCGTACGGCATAAATGCAGATGTAATTTTCGTTTATCAGGGCGAGGATTTCAATTTCTCTACCCTTTGCGGCGAAAAAGCCGAAATGATAAAGCTTCAAAGCAGTACTGAAAAGGCGCCGCTCTCGCTTTGCGTTTATATTAAAAACGGCAAAATTACAGCCGATGCCGAATACAGCACCGAAGTTTACTGCAAGGACTTTATCGAAAGCTTCCTTAATTCCTTTAGTGCCGCCGTAAAAGAATTTCTTAAAAAGGAAACATTCGCGGAGGTTTCGTTGCTTAACGGCTTCGCCGAAGAAAGATATGAGATTTTAAACGATAACGATACCGAAATAAGGGATATTCCGTGCTTTGAGTTTGTGGACGAGTTTGCCGCAAAAACTCCCGATAAAACGGCGGTTATTTCGGCAGGCAGAAGCCTTACATTCGGCTCCCTTGCCGATATTTCAAACCGCATTGCCAATGCCCTCATTAAAAAGGGTGTTACCAAAAATACCATTATCGGTATGGTTTTAGACCGCGGCGTGGAGGTTTATACCTGCGAGCTCGGTATTATGAAGGCGGGCGGCGCGTTTTTACCGATGCTGCCTACCTACCCCGATGAAAGAATTGATTTCTGCCTTACTAATGCAGAAAGTCCGCTGGTGGTAACAACTGCCGAAATTCTTTCTCAAAAGGGCGACCTCTTTACACCCGATAAGCCCTATAAAACCGTAACGGTTGAGGAGCTGCTTGAAACAGAAGAAAGCTCGGCTCCGGGCATTAAAATCAACCCCGATGATATGGCTTACTGCATCTATACATCGGGTTCAACAGGTACACCCAAGGGCGTTATGATAAAGCATCATAACCTTTCAAACTTCGTTCAGACACATCAGTATACAATCAACTTTTTAAGTGATGCTACGGCAACCGGCTCAATGCTTTCGATGAGCTCAATTTCATTCGATATGTCAATCTATGAAATTATGCTTCCGATTTGTGCCGGAAAAACCGCAAGTATGGCTACCGAGGAGGAAATCCATAACCCGATAGCCCTTATTTCTCTGCTTGAAAATGCCAATGTAGAGGATATTACCTGCACGCCCACATTTATAACCAATATGATGGGTATTCCGGAATTTGCCCGTCAGATAAGCCGCCTTAAATCAATAACCGTTGGTGCCGAGGCATTCCCGCCCACCCTTTATGATACACTTAAAAGGGTCGCTCCCGATTTGCAGATAATAAACGGCTACGGTCCTACCGAATGTACGATATGCTGTTCCGAAAAGGAGCTTCATTCGGGCAAAAATGTTACAATCGGCAGACCTTCCCGCAACTGTAAGATGTTCGTTATGGATAAGTTCGGCAATATTCTGCCTCCCTTTGCGGCAGGCGAGCTTATAATCTGCGGTGATTATGTCGGCGGCGGATACATAAAGCTTCCCGAAAAGAATGCCGCTTCATTCTTCAATGTAAGGGGTCTCCCGGCATATCATAGCGGCGACCTCGTAAGACTTGACGGTAACTCGGAAATTGCCTTTACCGGCAGAATTGATAATCAGATTAAGCTTCGCGGCTTCCGTATTGAGCTTGATGAAATTGAAAAGGTCACCTGTAGCTATGAGGGTGTAAGGCAGAGTAAGGTGCTTGTACGCAATAACGGAACCGAGGATTACCTTGTGGGCTTCTTTACGGCCGACAAGCAGGTCGATATAGCCGACCTCACCGCACATTTAAAATCACGGCTCACCTATTATATGGTGCCCGCTGTTTTGATGCAGCTTGAAAAAATGCCGCTCACTCCAAACGGTAAGATTGATAAAAACGGCTTCCCGGAGGTACAAAAGGTATCGGTAAAGCGGGAAAGAAAAGCGGCTAAAAAATCCCTTGAACAGCGTCTTTGCGAGATATTTGCAGAGGTTCTTAATACCGATGAAATTTATGCCGATGATAATTTCTTCGAGCTCGGCGGAACCTCGATTTCGGCTTCAAAGGTTACAATGCTTCTTATGTCGGAAAATATCGAGGTTAAGTACGGCGATATTTTTGATAATCCTACCCCCGAGGCGCTGGCACTTTTTATCGAACAACAGAGATTGCCGGTAGCCAAGAGCGCAAATGATACGGTAAGCCAAAACGGTCAGAAAACCCGCGAGGCGCTTAAATACAATATGGTAAAATATGCCGCAGAGGTTCAAAGAAAGCCGCTCGGCAATGTATTGCTTACGGGTGCCGTAGGCTTCCTCGGAGTTCATATTCTAAAAGAGCTCCTCGAAATAGAGAACGGTCATATTTACTGCCTTGTAAGAAAGGGCAGTTTTGAGAGCGCCGAAATCAGACTTAAAACTATGCTGGTTTACTATTTCAGCAACGGCTTCACCGAAGAACTCAAAAACCGCATCACCGTTTTAGATGCCGATATTACCGATAAGGACCTCGAAAAAACCTTCCAAAACATACAGTTTGATACCGTTATAAACTGCGCCGCCTGCGTAAAGCATTTTGCAGATGACGATATTTTGGACCGCATAAATGTTCACGGTGTTGAAAATCTTATAAATCTGTGCCAAAAAAGAGATGTTAAGCTTATACAGATTTCCACCGTATCAATTCCGGGTCTTCATACCGAGGAAAGCTACGAAAAGCAGGTTCGTATGCACGAAAACGAGCTTTTCGTAATAGATGATATGTCGAATAAATACTGTATTTCAAAATACAATGCAGAGCTTCGTATGTTCGATGCCATCGAAAACGGTATGCGCGGCAAGGTTATCCGCGTTGGCAACTTAATGGGCAGACATAGTGACGGTGAATTCCAGGTAAATATGGAAACCAATATGTTTATGAGCGGAATTCGCGGTTTTGCCGTAATGGGCAAGTACCCGATAAGCCACATGACCGACCCGATGAGCTTTTCACCGGTTGACTGTACCGCAAGGGCGGTAGTTATGCTTGCGGGAACAAACGATAAATTCACGGCATTCAACTGTAACAGCCGCTACGGATTTGACGAAATGAAGATTATTGATGCCTGCAACAGAAACGGCATAACAATTCTGCCCGAAAAGGACGAAATATATTATGAGGAGTTCCGCCAGAAGCTCGGAAACGATGATATAAATGCCAAGCTCGGCGGTCTTGCGGCATACGATATAAAGGACGCTCACGCGGTTGATACCGATAACCTCTTTACAACCAATATTCTTTACCGCATAGGTTTTTCGTGGCCGCTGATTGATGACGGTTACCTTGACCGCACGATTTACAGCATTATGACACTCGATTATTTCGATATTGAGGAGAATTAAAATGCCGGAAAGCACCTTTAAGCCTTTTATTTTAGCGGCAGATATAACAGAGCTTTATGATGATGTGCTTTTTTCTGCCGCTTTGGAATGTGTAACCGACGCGCGAAAAGAAAAAATATCAAAGCTTAAATTGCGCAAAGATAAAAATTTATCGCTCGGCGCAGGTCTGCTTTTAGAACAAGCATTCAAGCGGGCAGGTATAGAGAAAGGCGAAATAATTATCGGCAAAAACGGCAAGCCGTATATAAAAAACAGTGATTTTTATTTTAACTTATCGCATAGCGGCAGCTTTGCGATTTGCGCCGCGGCGCCCTACCCGATCGGCTGTGACATTGAGCTTCGCGAGGATGTTAATCTTAGTATTGCCGAGCGGTTTTTCAAAAGTGAAGAATACGAGGATATTATTTCCGATAAAAACAGTACCGAAAAATTTTATCGGTATTGGACACTTAAGGAGAGCTTTATGAAAGCCACCGGGCTCGGTATGAGCGTGCCGCTTGATTCTTTTTCGGTGGTGCTTAAAAATCCGCCCGAAATCAAAAGCGAAACAGTAACGGAAAAATATTTCTTTAAGGAGTTTTTCGATATTTCAGGCTATGCCTGCGCGCTTTGCGGCAAAAAAGACTGCTCAAACACAGAGCTTATTCTTATAAACGATATTAAAACTTTAGTGGGGAATGATTTATGAAAAACAGAACAATAGCAAGGGGCATAACGGTCAGGGCTGTTGCGGTACTTATCGCGGGGCTTGCCGTTTTGCTTTCCGCCTCGTATTTCCATGTTGATAAAATCATAAAGGACAATGCGCGGTGGAACAAGAAATTATGGTAAACGCCTATGCCGATACGGTGCTCGAAGAAGCGGCAAAGTATAACGCGCCGCTCAATGAAAGCTTTGCCCAGAATATCTGGGAGCGGGGCAACTATATCTGCGAGCTTTACCATATAGATTTTGCCTATATTTTACTGCCGCTCGAAAAAGGCAAAATCAAGTATATCTGTGTTTCGCAAAACAGTAAATTCAACGAAATAAATCCTACCGATAAATATATCGGCAAAATTTCGGAATATACTCTTACTGCCGATGAGCAGGCGGTGTGGCAAGGCGAAAAAGAAATTTCGCATAGCGTTACAGCCGCTAAGGTCAGCCACGAAATTTCCACTATGAAACGGGTTACCGACCCTCAGGGCAACGCCGTAATCGTTGGTGTTGACCAATCATACGAGGATGTGCATGAGTCGGTTATAAACTTCTTCTTTATGCTGGCGGGTATGATTCTGATTGTGTCGGTTGCCATTTATCTTTTCCTTTATCTTGTTATAAGGCAGCGTGTTTCAAAGCCGGCGCAGAAAATCAGCGAGGGTATGCATAAGTTTATTATTGACGGCAAGCGCTCGGGCGAAAAAATCGAACTCGGCGGCAAGGATGAGTTTTCGATGATAGCCGATTCCTTTAACAGCATGACCGATGATATAAACAATTATATCGAAAACATAAATTCCCTTACCCGCGAGCAGGAGCGGCAGAATGCCGAGCTCGATATTGCCGCGCGTATACAAAAGGGCTTTTTGCCCGAGGAAACCTTTGTTGCGGCGAATTATAAAGTGCGCGCAACCATGATTCCCGCCAAAAATGTGGGCGGTGACTTTTACGATTACTTAACTCTCGACAGCCACCGCATACTCACAGTTATTGCCGATGTTTCGGGCAAGGGCGTATCGGCTCTGCAATTTATGGCGGTAACAATGATGCTCATTCGCCAATATGCAAAAATGGGCTGTACTCCTGCCGAAATTCTTACAAAAACCAACGATACACTTTCTTCAAATAATGCCGAAATGCTCTTTACAACCGCTTTCTTGGGCATTTACGATACAAGAACCGCCGAATTTACCTACTCGAATGCAGGCCACAACCTGCCGTATCTTATAAGCGGCGGCACCCTTACGGCATTGGGCGGAGCCAACGGCTCGCTGTTAGGTCTTTTCGCGGGCGAAAAATATGAAAACAAAGCCGTAAAGCTTGCCTCGGGTGACAGTGTGTTTATGTACACCGACGGTGTAACCGAGAGCGTAAATGCCGAAAATCGGTTTTTCGGAGAAAAGCGCCTGCAGGATGAGCTGCTTTCAAAAGAAGATAAGGTGGGCGGCATTGTTGCCGAGCTTTTGAGCTTTGAAAACGGCGCCGAACAGCACGACGATATAACGATGCTCGAATTTACCGTTAAAGCAGAAACCGAGCTTGAGCTCGATTTTGAGGTTTCGGAGTTTGCCAAAATAAAAGCCGCAATTCTTTCTTCCGATTTGCCGCGCAGTGTTCAGCTTTCGCTTTGCCTTACCGCGGAGGAATACTTTACAAATATCTGCTCCTATGCGTTCAGACCGACTGTGCCCGAGGGCGAAAAAATCAAATTCCGCTTTAGCTGCGGCGATAAGGTAACAATGCAGTTTGAGGACGGCGGAGCCCCCTTTAACCCCATAAAGGGCAGTGAAGAATTAGAGGACTACGATATAGATACAAAAATCGGAGGGCTCGGCAGATTTATAGCGCTCTCCAATGTGGACGATGCAAAATACGAAAATATAAACGGTAAAAATGTTCTTACTCTCATTAAAAACATTAAGGAGGAAAACTAAATGAATATCAGTATACAAAAAAACGGCGGTGCAATCACCTTAATTTTAGACGGTTGGCTTGATACAATGTCTTCACCCGAGCTTGCCGCCGAGGTTGAAAAAATCAATTCGGCTGCTGCCATTATTCTCGATTTTTCGGGTGTTGAGTATATTGCCTCTTCGGGACTCCGCCAGGTAGTTGCCGCAAGCCGAAAGGCAAAGGAAATAGGTGCGGAATTTTCCGTTATAAATGTTTGCCCCGAGATTATGAGCATATTTGCCCTTACGGGACTCGAAAAAAAGCTCAGCATAAAAGCTAAATAATCATTTCATTTTAAGGGACAGCGATTTTTTATGGAAATTCTTTTAAGTATATCTTTGGCGCTGATGGCGGGCCTGCTTATGACAAGGGTTATGAAGCCCTTAAGCCTGCCTGCCGTTACAGGCTATCTTATCGCAGGTGTTCTGATAGGACCCTACGGGCTCGGTAAAATAGGGGCACTCTTAGGCGCCGAGTGGCTTGGCTTTACATCGGCTCAGTATGTGAGCCGCTTTGGTGTTATATCTGATGTTGCGCTCGGCTTTATCGCATTTTCGATAGGCAATGAGTTCCGCATTTCTCAGCTTAAAAAAATAGGCAAGCAGGCGGCGGTTATCGGCGTTTTCCAGGCATTAACCGCAACGCTTTTTGTTGATATCGCCCTTTGCGTTTTGAGCAAAATTCTGGGTGAATCGGTTTTCCCGATGAGCGCGGCAATAACTCTCGGCGCGGTTGCAACGGCTACCGCCCCCGCCGCAACCCTTATGGTTGTAAGGCAATATAAAGCCAAAGGCCCGCTTACCGATATGCTTTTGCCCATAGTTGCGCTCGATGATGCCGTAGGTCTTGTGGTGTTTGCCGTTTCCTTCGGTATTGCAAAGGCTATGGTGAGCGGAACGGTTGATTTTATCTCGATAATCGTAGACCCGATAATCGAAATCGTGGCGTCACTCCTGCTCGGCATAGTTGTGGGCTACCTTTTCTCCGAGCTCGAAAAATTCTTCTACTCCCGCAGTAAGCGCCTTTCGGTTTCGGTGACCTTTGTTATCTTAACCGTTGCCGTAACAATGCTCAAATTCAAAATCGGTCCTATTACACTCGGCTTTTCTCCATTGCTTACATGTATGATGCTCGGAACTGTTTTCTGCAATGTATGCGAATCGTCCGAGGAGCTTATGGACAGGGTAGACCGCTGGACTAACCCCTTATTTATACTTTTCTTTGTTATAAGCGGTGCTCAGCTTGAGCTTTCGGTATTCTTAAAGGCATCCATAATCGGCGTCGGCGTGGTTTACATAATATTCCGCTCGCTCGGTAAAATTCTCGGCGCCCGCTGGAGCAGTGCTTTTATGAAATGCGATCCCAAAATAGTAAAATATCTGGGCATAACATTGCTCCCGCAGGCGGGTGTTGCGCTCGGTATGTCGGTTTCGGCTATGCAGCTGGGCGAAAATGTAGGCGGACTTATCCGCAATATAATTCTTTTCTCGGTTTTAATCTATGAGCTTGTAGGCCCTGTTCTTACAAAGCATTCGCTGATTAAAGCGGGCGAGGTTATTCCCGAAAACAAGGTTTCGGCAAAGGTGCTCAATGCCGATAAAAAATAAAGGAAAGGTATTACCAATATGCTTTTTAGCGATATAACGGTTATTGACGAAAATTTTAATGTTCTGCCCCACCGCTATGTGGGTGTTAAGGGCGATAAAATTGCATATATTTCGGATAAAAAACCGAGTGACAATTTCGGCGAAGAATACTGCGGCAAAAATAAACTCCTTATTCCCGCGTTTTACAATGCGCATAGCCATTTACCTATGTGCTTAATGCGGGGTTACGGCGAAAATCTGCCGCTTATGACATGGCTTCAGGGCAGAATTTTCCCCTTTGAAAAGCATCTTACCGATGCCGATATTTATAACGGCTGTATGATGGGTATCACCGAAATGCTGCGCTACGGTATCGCCGCAACGCAGGAGATGTACTTAAGCTACGAGCCTTTGTGCCAAGCCGTAATTGATTCGGGCATAAAGGCGGCAGTATCAAAATCCTGCTCGTGGATGGACAATACCGATTATTTCGATTTGCCGATATTCGGCGAAACGGTGGATGCAATAAAAAAATATAACGGCGCCGAATGCGGCAGATTAAAGGTTGAATTTTCACTCCACGCGGAGTATACCTCAACCGAAAAAATCGCCAAAGGCATTGCCGAGGCGGCAGCTAAGTATAATTCCTCAATGCATGTTCATGTTGCCGAAACCAAGGGCGAGGTAAATATTTGCCGACGCCGCCACCGGCGCAGGAGCCCCGTTAAATATCTTGCCGATTGCGGAATTTTCGATATTCCGGCAGTAGCGGCGCATTGCGTTTATGTGGATAGCGCGGATATCGAAATATTAAAATCGCATAATGTTTCGGTTGCCACCTGCCCCAAAAGCAACGCAAAGCTCGCCGGCGGCATCTGCAAAACATCGGAGCTTATAAATGCCGGCATAAATGTTGCCATAGGCACCGATAGCGTTGCAAGCAACAATAACCTTAATATGATTGAGGAAATGCGGTTTTTCAACCTGCTCCAAAAAGCAAAAACACTTGACCCCACAGTTATAACCTCGGCGCAAACACTCTATGCCGCCACAAGGGCGGGCGCTTTGGCACAGGGCAGAACCGACAGCGGATTTATCAAAGAGGGCTTTAAGGCAGATATCGCAGTGCTTAATCTCGATGAGGTTTACCTTAAACCTGCCTATAATGTTCTCGATAATTTAATTTTTTCCGCGAGCGGCAACGATGTTGTGCTCACTATGGCGGATGGCAGGGTGCTTTACCGCGACGGCAACTACCCAACCCTTGATTACGAAAAAATCGAATACAACTTTGAAAACTCAAGGCGGCGCATTTTGGATCAGGTGGAAAAAGCGGAAATTGCCGAGCTTGAAAAGGTTTGATAAAAGGATAAAGATTATGGAAATTTCAGGTATAATGAACGGCGATACTGATATGAAAAAACCGATAATGTTTTTATGCCCGATGGATTGCGAGCTTTCGGCAATTCTTTCGGCTTTGGAAAACCCGAAAAAAGAAAATATCGGCTGTTATGAGTATTATTCCGGTACTCTTTGCGGCACACCCGCAGTGGCTGTTAAAACCCAAATCGGCTCGGTCAACTGTGCCGCGGCGCTGAATATCGGCATTATGAAATTTTCGCCTTCTTATGTTATTTTGCAGGGAACTGCCGGGGCGCACAGCAAAGATTTACATCGGGGCGATATTGTGATAGCCAAAAGCATTGTACCGATAGCGGCTTATGTATCAAGTGAGCGCAAAAAAGGCGAGGGCATAAGCCCCGATAATTGGTTCTTTTGCGGCGCTTTGGAGCTTAAAAAAAACGAGCTTTCGGGTAGATCAGAGCTGCTTTGCGACAGCGGGCTTATAGATACCGCCGCGGCTCTGCCTTATACTGCGGGCAAAAAGGTAATCGGCGTTATCGGCAGCGGCGATGTGTGGAATAAGGAGCTCGATATGATAGAGTACTTAAACCGCCGTTTCGGTACCCTTTGCGAGGAAATGGAGGGCTTTGCCGCCGCGCAGATCTGCGCGCAATATAATATACCTTTTGCCGATATAAGGGTAATAAGCAATAACGAGTGGTATCCCGACGAAACATTTTTAAGCGAGAGCGCCGCGCTCTGCCAGCAGTTTTGCATTGAGCTTGCAAAAAAATTATGACAAAGCTCATATATACCCCTTTGCTCCGTTTTTCACACTCGGCTATATAGCGGCACTGATAATTGAAATTTTAATGGCTTAAAAAATATCCACCCCGCGGGGTGGATATTTTTTATTTTCTTATTTTTCCTATTATGAGCGATATTAAAAATACTGCAAGACTTACTATCACAACGCTTGAGCCCGGGGACACCTGCAAAATAAAGGAAAGGAGCAGTCCGCCGAAAAAGCATATAAGGCTCGAAACGGTGCTTTTTATTACAACGCCCTTAAAGCTTTTGCCTATGTTCGATGCGGTAAGCACCGGGAAAACTATTAAGCTCGACATAAGCAGTGCGCCCATGAGCCGCATACCGATAGCCACCGTAACCGCGGTGAGGCAGGCAAGCAGGATTTTATAAAGCTGAACTCTTATGCCCGTAGCGCTGGCAAAATCTTCGTCAAAGGTAATCGAAAACAGCTTGTTATAGAAAATAAAGTAAAGCGCAATCATAATAACCGTTAAAATAACCGTTATAATCATATCGCTTTTGGTTATGGTGTAAATACTGCCGAACATATACCCCGCAATATCTACATTACCGCTGTGCGAAAGCTTTGTTACGGTGTAACCGATAGCAAGAGCGCTGCTCGAAACAACCGCCACCAGCGCATCGCCCTTTACCTTGCTTTTTTTGCCGAGTCTCAGCAAAAAGAACGCCGCCGCCACCGTTACGGGTACCGAAACATAAAGGGGAGTGAGCCCGAATGCCACCGCTACTGCCGAAGCGCCAAAGCCCACATGCGAAAGCCCGTCTCCTATCATTGAGAATCTTTTAAGCACAAGGCTCACACCGAGCAAAGCCGCGCAAACCGAAAGCAGAGCGCCCGTTATCACCGCGCTTAAAACTATATCGTAAACCGAAAATAATTCATAAATCATGGTGGTGGCCCTCCGTAAGCATCTTTTTGCCCTGCGGCGAATGCTTGTACTCCTCGGCTGTGCCGAAGAAGTAATCATCCTTGCCCAAATGCAGTATTTTGTTTGCGTGGTGAACGGCACAGCTCACATCGTGTGAAATCATAATGAGTGTCATACCGTCCTCGCAGAGCTTTTCGATAATTTCGTAAAACTGCGCAATCGCAAGCGGGTCAAGCCCGTTAAGCGGCTCGTCCAAAAGCAGAACACCGTCTGCCGCGCAAAGTGCCCTGCAAAGCAGGGTGCGCTGCTTTTGCCCGCCCGATAGATTTTTGAATGAGTGGTTTTTAAGCCCACCCAGTTCGAGCTTTGCCATCATTTGCTCGGCTTTGCGCTTTTGCTTTGCCGAATAAAAGGGCGAAAAGGCTTTTCGGTTGAGAAACCCCGACATAACAACTTCTTTAACCGTTGCCGGAAAATCGGACTGTATATCGCTTATCTGCGGCAGATAGCCGATTTTTGAGTTGTCCTTTGCAAAAGTTACCTCACCCGAGCTTTGCTTTTCCAAGCCGAGCAGTATTTTCATAAGGGTGGTTTTTCCGCTTCCGTTCTCGCCCACAATATAGAGCGAGTCGCCCTTTTCCACAGTAAAGGTCAGGTCGCTTATTACAGGCAGTCCCGAAAAACCTTTTGATAATTTGTTAACTTTTATCAGTTCATCAGCTGAGTGCCTCCGCATTTC
>JAGHTJ010000117.1 GCA_018065375.1 Candidatus Equinaster intestinalis
TATTTATAATTGAATACCGTATGGGCGAACTGTGTTCGCCCATATAAAAAATTTAAGGAGGGCATTTGCCCTCCTTTTTTATTCGGTATAATATTCGTCATTTGCCCATTTTAAAGGATTATTGTCAATGTATTCCCATATTCGCAGATAATCGTCTTCATCACGGATAATATGGTCGTAAAAAGAACGTTGAAAAATGTTTACGCCGAGTTCTTTATTTACAAATCGTTTTAATGTTGAAACGAAATGCGGAATTGCTTTGTTTGTAGGGGACGGCGCCCTCGACGTCCCGCCGATATTACCGTTTTGCACATTTAATAAAATATGAATATGATTTGGCATTATAACATATTTGCAAATATTTATTGACGGTATATTATTTGAACTTTCAATATACTTCTCAACAATTTTTCCTTTATCGGATAGAATTGTTTTCGGGACGTCGTGGGCGCCGTCCCCTACGATATTACACAATATTTTTCGCTTTTCTGCCGTGCAAATTGTTATAAAATAATACCCTGCTGATGAATAATCGTAATCCTTAAGTCGTGTGGGTTTTCTCGTTTCCATTTAATAATAACCAATTAAAGTTAACCTTTAAAACAACTCATTATTTATAATCTTTATCGCATCTTTCATCATTTTGGCATCGTAATCCGAGGGGCCGGGGGCGTTGGTGAGGATAACTATAATATAGGGGTTGCCGTCCTTCCAAACGATTCCCGCATCGCTGTATGCCAGCCATTTGCCACTACGGTTGTTGCCCTGTTTGTGGGAATATTCGAGGTTTAAAGCCGCCGTGGCATAGTTATTCGGGGTGTTTGTGCAGGAATTATAAAGAAAATTCGAATACTCTGTGTTTTTGCCGAAATAATCGTAAATTTCTTTCCAGATTACCGCCAAATCCTTTGCCTTGGCGTGCAGGCTCCACACGGTGGGGCTGATTTTAAGTGAGGGACAACCCAAATCGGTTATCCACTTGTTGTAACCCTCTCTTCCGAAATAATCGGTTGCCATCATATAGCCCACATTATCGCTTATTCGCATTGTTTTATCGAGAATGGTGCGCATATCAAATTCAGTTCCGATAGGGCAGTACTGCATATCACCCGTGCCGGGCTCGTAATGCTTTTTCTCGTATTTCATTTTTGTATCAAGGGTACATTTTCCGCTTTCCATTTGCTTACAGCAATAAAGGGTGTAAGCCGCCTTTACGGTGCAGGCGCAGAAAAGGTCGGTGCTTGTATTGTAGCAAACGGCGGAAGAATTATCGAGAGAATATGCAACTGCCGATACGGTATGAGAATAATTATCAAAAACCTTTTCGAGCTTTTCGAGAGAACTTTTATACTTATCTTCCTTAAGCTTTCCGTAGGCAGTAACGGTTGTTCCCACATTTCCGATGTTTTTTAAAACATTGCCGTATTCATTTGTAACGGTTACTTTTTTACGGTTGTAGGTTAAGGTTTTATTTTCGGGAATAGCGCTTACGGTGTTGCTGCTATTGTCACTTTTTTCACTGCTTGCAGTAGGAACCGTGCTGTTATTTTCCTTTGATGTAATTTCATTCGATGTATTTTCAGCCGAAGTAACGCTTTCGGCTTCTTCGGTATTATTTTCGCCGTTTCCCGCGCAGGCGGTAAGCAGAATGCAAATGCAAAGCAAAACCGCCGATAATTTAATAAATTTCATAATATGCACCTCGCCGCAACTATATTACCACTAATCGCGAAAAAAATCAATAAGAAAACGCCCTGCTTGGCAGGGCGTTTCTGATAATTATTTAATATCTTCAATATCGTAAGGTGTTGTCTGGTAAACAAAATAGTTAAGCCAGTTTGAATAAAGAAGATGCGCGTGTGAGCGCCATAAAACCTTGGGAGTGGCGGTTGGGTCGTCATTCGGGAAATAGTTTTCGGGAATTTGTATTTCGAGACCCTCGTCCAAATCGCGCAGATATTCATTTTTAAGGGTTTCGGCATCGTATTCCGAATGTCCGGTAATGAAAATCTGCTTGCCGCCATCGGTTGAAATGGCATAAACACCCGCTTTCGTACTCGAGGCGAGAATTTTAAGCTCCGGAACCTTTTCAATATCCTTTCTTAAGATGGTGGTGTGGCGCGAATGGGGAACATAGAAAACATCATCAAAGCCGCGGAAAAGTATCGAGTTTTTGTAATCTGCGGTATGCTCGAAAATTCCGAAAAGCTTTTTATCGAGATGTCTTTTTTGTATACCGTAATGATAGTAAAGTCCCGCCTGCGCGCCCCAGCAGATATGAAATGTACTGGTTACGTGGGTCTTGCTCCACTCCATTATTTCGCATAACTCATCCCAATATTCAACCTCTTCAAATTCGAGGTGCTCAACCGGCGCACCGGTGATAATCATACCGTCAAACTTTAGGTGTTTAACCTCGTCAAAGGTGTTGTAAAAGTTGAAAAGATGCTCTTGGGAGACGTGTTTTGATATATGCGTTTTGGTGTGCATAAATGTAAGATCAACCTGAAGCGGCGAATTACCGAGCAAGCGGGAAAGCTGTGTTTCGGTTTCGATTTTTTTGGGCATCAGATTGAGAATTAGAATTTTTAAGGGACGTATGTCCTGCGTTATGGCACGGGTTTCGGTCATAACGAAGATATTTTCATTAGCCAGGGTTTTTACCGCCGGCAAATCGTTGGGAATTTTAATCGGCATTAGCTTGCCTCCGATATTTTATTAGATTAGATTTTTTCGAGTGCCTGCTTGATGTCGTCTATCAGGTCTTGCGCATTTTCAAGACCGCAGGAGAAACGTACGAGGTCGGGCGATACGCCTGCCGCTTCCAGCTCGGCATCATTCATCTGTCTGTGTGTGGCAGATGCCGGGTGTAAACAGCATGAGCGCGCATCGGCAACGTGGGTTTCAATAGCGGCGATTTTGAGGTTTTGCATAAAGCGTTTAGCCGCATCTCTGCCGCCCTTTACGCCGAAGCTTACAACACCGCAGGTGCCATTCGGTAAATATTTATCAACCAATTTTTTATACTTGCTCGATTCGAGAGCAGGGTAGTTTACCCATGCAATTTTATCCGAGCTTTCGAGGAATTTTGCAACGGCAAGACCGTTTTCACAATGTCTTTTAACCCTTACGTGGAGGCTTTCAAGTCCGAGGTTCAATATAAAGGCATTCTGCGGAGCCTGAATTGAGCCGAAATCACGCATAAGCTGAGAGGTAGCCTTGGTGATAAATGCGCCGCCGAGACCGAAGCGCTCGGTATAAATTACGCCGTGATAGCTTTCATCGGGAGTGCAAAGTCCCGGGAACTTTTCGGGATATTTGGTCCAATCGAAGTTGCCCGAATCTACTATACAGCCGCCTACAGCCGCACCGTGTCCGTCCATATACTTTGTGGTGGAGTGGGTAATTATATCCGCGCCCCATTCAAAGGGACGGCAGTTTATAGGTGTTGCAAAGGTATTATCAACTATGAGCGGAACGCCGTGGGCGTGTGCTGCCTTTGCAAAACGCTCAATATCGAAAACGGTAAGAGCGGGGTTTGCTATTGTTTCGCCGAATACGGCTTTGGTGTTATCACGGAACGCCGCTTCAAGCTCTTCATCGGAGCAATCGGGGTCGATAAAGGTAAAATCAATGCCCATACGCTTCATAGTTACGGCAAAAAGGTTGTAGGTTCCGCCGTAAACCGCAGAGGAGCATACAATATGGTCTCCGCAGGAGGCAATATTGAAAACTGCATAGAAAGATGCCGCCTGACCGGAGGAGGTTAGCATAGCGGCAGTACCGCCCTCAAGCTCGCAGATTTTTTTGGCAACCATATCATTGGTGGGGTTTTGAAGACGGGTGTAAAAATAACCGTCTGCCTCCAAATCAAAAAGCTTGCCCATATCATCGCTTGTGGCATATTTGAAGGTAGTGCTCTGGATTTTCGGTATTTCTCTGGGTTCTCCGTTGCCCGGTGTGTAACCGCCCTGCACGCATTTTGTTTCAATTCTTAAATCTTTCATAATATTTCCTCCCGTAAATAAAATAAAAACTCTCGCCCTAAACCAAAAGGACGAGAGTAAAATTTACTTCGTGTTACCACCTTTTTTTATCTGCTTTTTACAAAACAGACCTCAACGAGTACGGCCGAAGCGATACTCTGCTGCTGTAACGGGCACACCCGGCGTAGCCTAAAATATTCGGTACGCAACTCCGAGGCCATTTTCGGAATATCCCAAACACCCATTTACACCTGCCATGGGTTCTCTGCGCTTTGAAGATAAGCCTACTTTTCTCTTCTCTGTTTTTGGTTTATACAATGGTATTCTATCACAAAATAGATATTTGTCAATACTTATTTTTTAAGCACCCAAACTTCAATATTTCTTCTGCCGAACTGTTCACATTCAGCTTCGGTATTGAAATAGAGGTCAAAATTGGTAGGTCTTGCCTTTATAAAACCACCGGTATCGGCGGCAACGGCATAGCCGTAAAGGAACTTACCGTCAGACGATTTGATATAGAACTCTGTTCCGTAATCGAAAATGCCGGGATTTATCGCAACACAGCCGGGCTGAAGCTTCATACCCGAAGCACTGCTCGAATCGTTGCAATAAGCCGTAGCCTGAACGGTGATGTGCTTTGAAAAATTAACGGGATTTCCGTTTTCATCAAGCTCAACATTTCCGTTAAGTGTGGAAATGGTTTTCGGAGCATTCTTGGTTCCTACGGTATAAACCTCGTCTACCGCCTGCTTGGTAACCTCTTCCTTTACAACCTCGGGACTCTGCTTTTCACCGTTTACGATTTTTGTAACGGTGGTTACGGTTTTTTCGCCGTTCACACCGGTTGTGGTGGTTTTACTGCCCGTAGAAGAACTGCTGTAAACGGTTTTTTTGGAATAGGGAATGGTTTCCGTATGGGATTCGGTAAGATATTCTACCGATGTAATATCAATGTATGTCGTTTCGTAAAGCTTCTTTTTAAGGGAAAGATTTACGGAATCGTTTTTCGAGAGCTTGATACCGGCGAGCTCTATCGCCTTTTGTACGGTGTCTCCGTGCATAAATGAAACCTCGGTGGTTTTACCGTTTTTGGTTACATATACCGGGAATACATATCTTAAATTTATTACGGTATCGTCAGACGATTCGTTTACCGATGTAACGGTGTAATCGCCTTCGATAAAATCCACGGTGTGAAGAACATCGAGGGGGTTACTGCGCAGTGTGTAAACGCAGGCAGTATTTTCGCCGTCATTAACAACAACCTTGTTTATTGAGGCAAGCAGTGAAAATGTTGTTGCCAGGGTTGCGATAACTGCAAAAGCGGAATAAATCGCAATCTTTTTCATACGCGCTTTTTTGGTGTGACCTAAAAGGCGAAGAAAAGAATCTGATTTTTTTTGTTTTACGGAAGATTTACGGAAACTTAAAACTTTGATAAGGCTTGCAAGAAAAACTTTAATCTTCTGCATTACTTTCTTAAGCATTAAATAACTCCTTTATTATTCGGTCTTACGACCTTTCGTGCAAAAAAATTTCGCACAGTTTTTTCGTTTGTTTTTTCAAACGCTACCCATTATATATACCAAAACGCTAAATGTCAAACAAACCGGTATGTCATTTTTTGTATAAATTGCATAGCCTTTTACTGAATTTAGTAAAAGTTACAGATTTGTAACCATAAAATTTTGTCATTTATGGTAATTTGTGGTAATTATTTTGTGAAAATAGCCAAAATTCAGAAATGAGATTTACGGCTCCACCAAAAGTGTTACAATATATTGATAAAAATGTACCTTTTTTATCAAAAAAAGTATTTACAAATACAAAATGTTGTGGTATTATATTTGAGGTTGAAAAACGAAAAACAGATAAATCTTTTAATTCGGGTACAGCGATACCGCAAAGATTTCGGCTTATACATATTATATTATATGTAAGAGTCCTTGTGAATTTGTACCTGCCGTATTTAAAGGGCGGGTATTTTTTTAGATTAAACCGGGGAAGCCCGCTTTAATATATAATGTATATTTGGAGGAAAGAAAAATGAAACTCACTTTTGGCGTTAAGGATAAGCCGAAGTTCGGTCAGTTGATTGTCTTCGCTTTCCAGCAGTTGCTTGCAATCATGGCGGCAACTATCGCGGTACCGATGATTATCGGTAACGGAATGAGCACCGTTGCGGCACTTTTCGGTGCAGGTGCAGGTACAATTATTTATGTCCTTTTCACAAAGGCAAAGAGCCCGGTATTTTTAGGCTCGTCCTTTGCATTCTTGGGCTCAATGGGCGCGGCATTTGCAGGCGCGGCAACAGTTGAGCTCGGTTATATGGGACTTATAATCGGTGCAATTTTTGCAGGTCTTGTATATGTTGTAATTGCTCTCATAGTAAAATTTGCGGGAGTAGACTGGATAAACAAGCTTATGCCGGCTGCCGTTATCGGACCCACCGTTGCAATAATCGGTCTCGGTCTTGCGGGAAATGCAATCGGCGATTTCCAGAAGGGCTCCTATGTGGTTGACGGTGCACCTACCGCCAGCGTTTATGTAGCAATTATATGCGGTCTTGTAACACTTTTCGTTACAATGATTTGCTCGGTATTCGGCAAGAAGATGACCAAGCTTGTCCCCTTTATTTTGGGTATAGTTGCAGGTTATGCCGCCGCCGCAATATTCACCGTAATCGGTATTGAAACAGGAAACGATGCACTCCGCATTATTGATTTCAGCGGATTTGAAGCATTGGTTGCCGATGGTGTTGGTCTTAAAACCTTCATTTCGGTTCCCGAGTTTACCTTTATAAAGGCATTCGGTGCATTCGGCGAATTAAGCGGCGATTATATAGCTACCATAGCGGTTGCTTATGTTCCGGTTGCATTCGTTGTATTTGCAGAGCATATTGCAGACCATAAGAATATTTCATCTATTATTGAAACCGACCTTCTCGAAGAACCCGGTCTTCACAGAACCCTGCTTGGTGACGGCGTAGGTTCAATGGTAGGCGCATTCTTCGGCGGTGCTCCGAATACTACCTACGGTGAATCAATCGCCTGCGTTGCGATTTCGGGCAATGCTTCGGTTGCAACCATTATCTGCACCGCATTCTTGGCAATAATAATTGCCTTTATCGCTCCCTTTGCTACCTTCTTGGCTTCCATTCCTTCCTGCGTAATGGGCGGCGTTTGTATAGCCCTTTACGGCTTCATCGCAGTAAGCGGTCTTAAGATGGTACAGAAGGTTGACCTTGAGGATAACAGAAACCTCTTTACAGTATCCGTTATACTTATCGCAGGTATCGGCGGTCTTACCCTTACCTTCGGTCAGATAACCATTACATCGGTTGCTTGTGCGCTTATCCTCGGTATTATCACCAATCTCGTTCTTAAGCTTAAAAAGGACTGATTTTAAATTTCCAAAATTGCCCTCTGTGTAACGCAGGGGGTAATTTTTTATTTACAAATCAGTTTTTTACATTATAATATATATAAAGAGGTGAAAAAATATGTCTGATAAAAGGGTGATTACGGCGCTGTCGGGCGGGGTAGATTCCTCGGTTGCGGCAAAGCTCATAAGGGATATGGGATATGAAAACGCCGGTATCATTATGCGGCTGATAGGCAAAAACGACCCATCTTTGACAAGTAAAGACGTTGAGGACGCAAAAGCGGTTGCCGAAAAATTGGGCATTGATTTTTTCGTCTGTGATTTTTTCGATGAATTCGAAAATTGTGTAATAAACCGATTTGTTTTGGCCTATGAGCAGGGGCTTACTCCCAATCCGTGTATAGAATGTAACCGGTATATGAAGTTCGGTAAGCTTTACGAAAAGGCAAAGGAGCTCGGCTACGATTATATTGCCACCGGCCATTATGCTAAAATAGAAAGAAATGAAAAGGGCAGATATATTGTAAAAAAAGCGGAGGATAAGGCAAAGGATCAGAGCTATGTTCTTTATTGCCTTACTCAAGAACAGCTTTCTCATACCATATTGCCGCTCGGCTCTCTTACAAAAGCGCAAATCCGTGAAATCGCAAGCCAAAACGGCTTTATAAATGCCGATAAAAAGGATAGCCAGGATATATGCTTTGTAAAGGACGGTGATTATGCCGCCTTCATAAAAAATTATACCGGCAAAGAATACCCCCACGGCAATTATACCGATAAAAACGGAAAGGTTTTGGGCGAGCATAAGGGAATTATAAATTATACGATAGGGCAGAGAAAGGGGCTCGGAATTGCCTTGGGAGCTCCGGCATTTGTTCTCGATAAAAATACCGTGGATAATACCGTAGTTCTCGGAGAAGAAAAGGAGCTCTATTTTAAAAATGTAATCGTAGAAAATGTAAACTTTGTATCGGTTGAAGGGTTCGAAAAACCGATGCGGGTAATGGCAAAACTGCGTTATCGCCACGCCGCACAACCCGCAGTTGCCGAGCAACTCGGCTCCAATACCGTAAGGCTTATCTTCGATGAGCCGCAAAGGGCTCCCACACCGGGGCAGTCGGCGGTATTTTACGATGAAGATATATTGTTGGGCGGCGGAATTATTAGAGGAGGAGAATACTAATGGAAAAACTGCTTAAAAATCTTGCAAATAATAATATGGAGGCATATTTTGTAAAAACAAAGGGAGAAATAGTGCCGCTGGTTAAAAAGCTGATAAATAAGGGTGACACAATTTCCTGCGGCGGCTCGGTAACCCTTGCCGAATGCGGTGTTGCAGATTTGATGAAAAGCGGGGATTATAATTTTCTTGATAGGGCTGTGTGTCGCACCCCCGAGGAAATAACCGAAATATACCGTAAAACATATAGCGCAGATGCTTTTTTCTGCTCGGCAAATGCCGTTACCGAAAATGGCGAGCTTTATATGGTAGACGGCAGAGCAAACCGCATTTCTGCGGTGCTTCACGGTCCCGAAAGCGTAATTTGCATTGTGGGTAAAAATAAGATAGTGCCCGATTTTAAAGCGGCTGTAAAGAGGGTAAAAACGGTTGCCGCTCCGAAAAACGCAAAGCGGCTTAATATGAAAACGCCCTGCGCCGTAACGGGTGTTTGCTGTATGCCCGATGGCGAGCCCGGAACGGGTTGCAAGTGTGAAGACAGGATATGTGCAGATTTTGTTCTGTTGAGTCAGCAAATGATTAAAAACAGAATAAAGGTAATAATCTGCGGCGAAGAACTCGGTTATTAAATATAATCACCTCACATATATTTTTGTGAGGTGTTCTTTTATGAGAAAAATTATTGCACTCATACTGTGTGCGCTTTTGTTCGCTTTGCCGAGTAAAGCGGCAGTAAGTATGGAGTATCCCGCAGAAGACCTTGACGTTCCGCTCGAAACAAGCGATGCCGTTCCTACGGCGGCGAATATAACCGAGCTTAAAATAGCGGCAAAATCTGCTGTTTTAATGGAGGTAAAAACGGGTGAAATTCTATATGAAAGCAATATTGATGAAAAAACTCCGCCGGCCTCTATCACTAAAATAATGTCGTTGCTTCTTATAATGGAGGCAATCGAGCAGGGCAAGCTTTCGTATGAAACAACCGTTACCGCAAGCGAGCACGCCTGCTCAATGGGCGGCTCACAGATTTGGCTCGAAACGGGCGAACAGATGACGGTAGATGAGCTTTTAAAGGCGGCGGTAATAGCCTCGGCAAACGATGCTACGGTAGCGCTCGGCGAGGCGGTTGCCGGTAGCGAAGAGGGTTTTGTGGCAATGATGAACGAAAGGGCGGAAAAGCTCGGTATGAGCTCCACCCATTTTGAAAACTGCACCGGGCTTGATGCGGAAAATCATTATTCCACGGCTCACGATGTTGCGATTATGTCCTGCGAGCTTTTAAAGCATAAGGATATACGGAAATATTCAACCGTTTGGATGGATACCCTGCGAGACGGCAAAAGCGAGCTTGTAAACACCAATAAGCTGGTGCGCTTTTACGAGGGCTGTACCGGTCTTAAAACCGGAACAACCTCTACCGCCGGATATTGCCTTTCGGCTTCGGCTGAAAAAAACGGTATGGAGCTCGTTGCGGTAATTATGGATGCCGATAAAAGCACCGAGCGTTTTGAAGCCGCCAAAAAACTTCTCAATTACGGCTATGCCAATTTTATATTTACCGAAATTTCGGCTGATTTGGGAGAAAATCCGCAGGTCAGGGTAAAAAAAGGCGTCAAGTCTTCGGTAGGAGCGAGCCAAAAGGAAAACTTCAATCTTCTGCTTTCCAAAAACGCCGCAGGGGATATAAAGCAGATGATTGAAATTAAGGACGAAATCACGGCTCCGGTTAAAAAGGGAGACCTGCTCGGCTTTGCAAAGGTTTTCAAGGGGGAGGAGCAGGTAGGCGTTATCGAAATAGTTGCAAACGAGGATGTGAAAAAACTCGACCTCATCATTTGTCTGGGTATTTTGCTCAAAAATCTTGTCTGTTTGTGAAAACACCCCGAAAT
>JAGHTJ010000102.1 GCA_018065375.1 Candidatus Equinaster intestinalis
CGTTAACCTAAAAAAAAAATTTATAAATTTTTATTTATGCAAAATCAAATACATTTGATATTCTTTATAAAAAACACGGCAGGAGCAAGCCCCTGCCCTACGGTATCCGATATCATTTGTGCGTATAAATCCCTTACAACGAGAGAATGCCGACATTTTTATAACGGCGAAATTTGGCAAAAATCTTTTTATGACCATATCATAAGGAATTATGAGGATTATCTGAAAATATGGGAATACATTGAAAACAACCCTTTAAAATGGGCAGATGATGAATACTATACAGAATAAAAAACGGAGGCGGTTAATACCGTCTCCGAAAATTTTTTACTGCTTAATTATTGCCGGGAAGCCTGCTTTTTTAAGGCTTTCCGCCATTTTTTCGGCATTTTCTTTAACTGAATATGCGCCAACCTGAACATAATAAAGCTTTTTATCCGCTTCGGTTTCGGGTGACGGTGCCGGATTGGGTTTTACCGCCTTTTTGGCGAGCTTACCGAATTCGGCTATTGCCTCGGTAATACCTGCGGCAACCTTATCGGCATAATCCTCGGTAAGAATTATCGGGGTATCTACTGTGGAGTCCATAAATCCGCATTCGAGCAAAACTGCCGGCATTTTGGTCTCCCTTACCTCGCCGAAATCAGCCGAAGCCAGCGGGCTTGAGCGATTGCCCTTAAGACCGGTTTTTGCAATCAGCTTATCGTATAAAAGCTTTTGCAGTTTTTTGGTGGTTTCGTCTACCTTAAGATAAACATAGGCGACTATTCCACCGCCGCTTCCCCCTTTTATGCCGGCGTTATGATGCACGGCTATATAAATATCGGCTCCGAAATCGTTTGCCTTTTTGGCACGGGTTGAAATGGCATAATCGGTTTTGCCGGTTTTATCGTCAATACGCAAAAGCTCGTAGCCCTCGTATGCCTTAAGCTTTTCTTCAACCTTACTGCAAATTCTGGAATTTAAGCTCCATTCCCTGGTTTCTTTCGGGTCAATGCTTTTAAGACAGCGTTTGCCCGCAGTGTTTATGCCGTGACCGGCGTTTATCGCAACCTTAAACATTTTCTTCCTCCCCTTCGTTTTTTAACTCTTTAAAAAAGGCATCTGCCTTGCAGGCGGCAGGAGTAAATGAATTGTTATACCAAAACGCGCAGACAATAGCGCCTATTTCAACTACGGCTTCTACTATCGCACCTACGGTACCCTCGTTTGCCGGAATAACCTTTACTCCGCAGGACTCAAGTATCATATTAAGCGCGACCAAAACCGTCATAATCGTCCGAATAAGGGTTCCCTTTGAAATCTTCATAACATTCTTTCCTTTCTTGTGTTTCATCAATTTTCTGCTTCATCGCATTTATTCGTTCTTCTATTATCGGTATACGCAGGGCGAAATTATTATGCCTGTCCACCTTCTTTTCAAGCTGTTCTATGCGATAGTTTGTCAGCTTTCCGGAGGTTATAATTCCGCCGAAGGTGCCGAACATAGTACCGAGCAATGCAAGCAAAGCAGAAATAATACCATCGCTCATCGGTACTTTTTTAACTTCCTTTCTTTTTAAGCTCCTCTTTTATTTTATTCAGCTGTATACGGTTGAGTTCGTTATCCGAGAAAAGTGATTCGTAGGAAAAAAAGGTGAAGCCTTCTACCCCTTTTTCATAAAGCAAAGCTATCTGACGCGCAATAATATCCTTATCGGAGTTCCATTCCTCCTTATCGGCTTGGGCGCTGCTTCCTATTTTATAATTCGGCAGGCCGCAATAAAGGTCTGCCGACCTATTTCCCGTTATATCGAGCCATTTTTCGAGGAGACTATCAAACCTGAAGTTCTCCTTGGGATACCTAAACCCGAAATACAGTTGAGGCATTATATAATCAATATATCCGCCGCCGAGCCACCCCTCTACATCGGCGTACATACTGTTGTAGCATTTATCAATATCGGCTGCAGGACTTATCCCGAAAACCAGATTTTCGCCCTTTTGCTTTACTGCGCAATAGCAGGCATTAAGCAGAGTATTCACATTCTGCCTGCGCCAGTTGCCTATATCCAGCGGATATTCTGCCGAAGCCTCGTACTCCTTATACGAGGCTTCATCAAATTTTTCATCGGTGGTGGGATAAAAGTAATCGTCAAAATGGATACCGTCTACATCGTAGTTCTCGAGTATTTCTCTTACTCCACAAAGGATTAGTCTGCGAACCTCGTTTTCGGCGGGATTAAGATATATACCTGCCTTTGTTACACAAACGTTTTTATCATTCTCGGTATTTTGGTCCTCAAGAAATTTTCTTGCCGGAGAAGTTTCGGGCAGTTTTTTTAAGTCACTTTGATTGCTCACCCGATACGGATTTATCCAGGCGTGAATTTTTATGCCGTTTTTGTGGCATAAATCGGTCATAACCGAGAGGGCATCAAGGCTTCCCAAATAATCACATTTCGGGAAGTATCTGCTTTCATACACGGCATCGCAAAACGCCCTTACGTGCACAAAAACATTGTTTACGCCGATTTCCCGGCATCTGCTTACCGCCTGCGAAAATTCCTCGTAAAATCCCTTTTCGCTCCCTGCAAATTTTTTTATTTCGCCGTAGGTTATCCATACACCTATCATTTTTTCGCTGTTTTGATGTGTAGGAGCCCCGGCAGTATTGCAGGAGCAAAGCAACAAGGAGAGCAAAAGCAATACAGAAAGTATCCCTTTCATAATTTCACCGCTTTAAATAAAATCTTGATAATACAAGGTGTATCCCGAGCAGGAGAATTCTCCGCCGCTTTTAAGCCGTAAAATCATATCAGCCGCACCGATAAGGGGCATAAAACGGTAGGGCGCAGGCAGAGAAAGCCTTGTATATTTCAAATCTATGCAGATTCTTTTGTGTATATCACCCGATACATCGCTCATTTCGGCTTCAAGACCGTTTTGCGCATAACAGCTGACATAAGCCTTGTAAAAACTGCGTTTTACAGCCTCGATGCCCGGACTGTTTTCAAACTCCAGCATACTGTAAAACGGTCTGCTTTCCTTTCTTACTCCGGTGGCCGTGCGATAAATTATTTCATCGGCAACGCCGTTTCCGCTAAATGAAGCCGTAAAATGCACCTGTCCGCATTCGTTTAAGGTATTACAAACAAGCTTTAATTCGTTTTGCATACCCGCGGCAAGCTGTACCTCAAGCCCCTCCGGCAATTTCCAGAAGGTAAATGCCGCCGATTCAAGAAACTGCTTATTACTTTGCAAAAGCGCGCCCGATACATTCATCACGCACACGCGTTCCTTTAAGAAAAGGTAATACACATCATTTCGGTAACCCGCGCAGGCATCGGAAAAATCAAGTTTTTCGAGGGCGTTTTCGATTTTTGAGGACAAGCGGTATACCGCAACTGCACCGTAATCGCTCAAGGCATTAAGGGTGTAGATACATTTTTCGGTGGTAGCCCATACAACACGGTTGCCGCATAGCGCCACGGTGGAGGGCAAATCGCAACCGATGGCACTATGCAGATGACTTACCGAAAATTTTCCCGAAGAATACGAGCCGCAGTATATCTCCTTTTCCTTGAAAACCACCAGGGATTTATTCTGTCTGGCAAGGGCGGTTATTTTTTGGGTGGGGTCACCCACAAAAAACTGATTATCTATCGGGAAATAGAGGGGTTGGTCGGGCTCGCTCGCCATTAAAAGAGAGGGATAAAGCTCGTTGCCGGCTATAAAAAGACGTGTTCCCGAGCTACCGGCGTTGTACCACATACCAAAGCTCATATTTGCAAGCTTTTTGATGTTTTCTTCCTCGCTTTGATGAACAATTACCTCGATGGTGTTCTCCTCATCAATAACAAAGGGCGGTACAAAGCTGTTGAAGCTTATTTTTTTGGCGGAGCGGTCAACCGTCATAAAGGCGCTCGCTCCGTCATACAAAACCGCCTCGGAAGAAATATTGCTTCCCGATACGATAAACTGAATAACCGAATTATCCGCAAGGCGCACATTACATTCGATATAGGCGTCCTGTGCCGTGCTCAATTCATCGGCGGGAATTGTAAATACATCGGAAGCTCCGTCTGCATTGAAATAGTATTTTGCTTTTTTGGAGAGCATATTTTTCTTCTCTGCAGTTTGAGGCTCGGGGAACTTCTTTTCGGATATGGAATAGTTACTTCCCCTGCCATTTTTGTAAACGGTGGGAATGTATATATCCGAATCGGAAAGCTCGCTCCAAACTCCCGAGCCTGCATATTCGTAAATTTTCATATATGCGCCCTGCATATTTACAGGGTCACGCATAAAGCTGAAAACCGCATATATACCCTGCCCTACCGTTTCTTTTCCCGCAAAGGCAAAAACCGATAACGGATATGCCGCCGTGCTTCCGGAGGAGGCGGGTGTAAACCGAAATTCGCCGAGGCTTATTTCCTCCTCAAAACTGCAAAGCATCTTAAAGGAGTATTTTACGTAGGTGGCATCGTCCGTTTCGGTAAACACAAGGATTTTACGGTATTCACCGTTATAAAACATCGAAAACTCATTCTTACTTATATCGGCGCAGTTTAAGGCTTCGGGTTTGAAAAAGGGTGTATCAGAAGCCTTTAAGCCTTTCCTTGAAACCGCTTTTCTGCCCTTTAAGATAACATTTTCTGCATCAACGAGCCTCGCTTCATTGACGGAGTTTTCATCAATTCCTTCCGAAAAATCGTAAAAACCGATATTTTTTTCGGATAGAGATTTAATCCTTTCAAACCTCATACCGGCTCACCCCTCGGCATAACATCAATTACCCGCTCGGCTTTACCCTTTGCGCGGGTACGGTGGGAAGCGTAGAGTCCGGCAAAAAAGCTTTGGCGATTTTGAAGACCGAGAGCAACACAGATATACATTGCAAGGCCGTAGATAAGCGCCTGCTCCTCATTTGCATTGCAGGAAATTTCGTCCGCCATTGACGAAAATTCGGTATCAATTCCGAGGTCCTGCAAAATAATCGCTATCATTTTTGCGGCTTCCTTTTTGAGTAAAGCATCATCGTTACGGTCAATTCCGACATTCTCCGCACCCAAAACGGTGCGGGTTTTCAAATATAAATCGTTACCTGTCATTTTAATCCTCCTTGCCCGAAATAATAAGCTCGTTAAGGCTCTGAACCGTGCCCTTGGGCAAACGCTTCAAATACTGGCTCGCCGTGATAATTCCCTTATCAAAAAGCTTATCGAGCAGCTCTATGGTATCCTTTGTTGAAAGCACGGTATCCGAATAAACATCAGCCTCGGCGCAGAGAACCAGATTTTCATACTCTTTTCCGCTGAAATCAAAATACCAAACGCCGTTTTCGTCCACCTGCTTAAGCTTTCGGTTGCCGTATACCCTTATCCAGAATTCCGCCCATATACCCGATATTTCCTCCAAAAATGCAAAATAGCGTTTTTTAAGGGTGATAAGGGGAAGCCTTGCGGCATTCTGAAGCTCGATAATGGCGGAGGTGTTATTGGGGGCAACATCGCCCAGCGCCGCCGCATTTGCACCGCTTGCAGAAAGGGTGTTGTCTATTAAAGGCTCGATAATATCCGCGTATCCGAGATTATCGCTCGGGGGCGAAACATATTTAACGGCATTTTCGGTATCCTCCGCCGTGCCGTAAACCTTGATTATCTGACCGGGGTCGTTGGTAATATCGCCGTCAACAATATCTCCGTTTACAAGAAGCAAGGGCATACCGCTCGACATTACCGACCAAACCTTTGCGGTAGTCATACGGTTAATTGCAATCTGGTTGGGAATAAGATAGGTGATTTCGCTGTGACCGTATGCGCAGTCGGGTCTTGTTTCCCAACAAAATACCGCCAACGGATACCTTCTTACCCCGATATTCCATTTCTCCCTTACCGTAACGCCTGCCGCCGTTCTTACGGCATAAACCGAGGCAACGCCGTTTTTATCGTACTCTTTGAAAAGCTTGGTAAGCAGAGTAACCCTGCCGTCCTTATATTCGGCAGATTCGGTAAAACGGTCAACATTCTGCGGTGAAAAGCGTTTTACCTGCTCGAGCACCTCCTCTCCGGAGTAGTTTCCGGAGAGGATAATGAATGGCTGCTTTTGCAAATCGGTTTCACGCGGGTCACCGAAGCAAAGGTTTTCTATCGGGATAGTTTCGCAAACTATATCTCCCTTTATCGGGGTGGTTTTTGCATCATCGGCATAAAGACCGGTTTCGATACTGTCGTCCCAATAGGTATAAATAACACCGGTGCCCGAAATATAGGCATTTTTAAGGGCGGTGCAAAGCAGAGAATCGAATTTTACACGGTGAGCCGTAGTTCTTCGGTAATCGTTAAGTGCCTCCATAACGAAGGATATTTTCTCCTCGCTGTTTAAATCACTTAAAACATTATTGCCGAGCGCCGCATTTTTGCGTATTTCAGTTACGGCCTTACGGTTTTTAACCGTGTTTGGTACACCCTCGGCAGAAAAGCGGACTTCAACATTATCAGATAAAAGTGCCGACATTTTATAATCGCCTATGCGCTTGATTACGTTATGGCGTACGAGGGGGCGGGAATTACCGCAGTTAGCCCCGTACCATTGATTACCGACAAAAAATCTCTCGTTAATCTTCGCCTGCTCTCTTATACCGTAACTGCCTATGGAATCTTTATAAAGCTGTGCCGTATTATATTCACCGGCAATCTGTTCAGGGCTTAAATTCATTGAGGGTCCTCCTTATCAGTCCGCGGCCTCTACCGTAACGGTAAGTACTTCGGAATACTTGGATATGGTTCCGTTAAGGGTAGCCTTAACAATAAAGTGATATGTGCCGGATTCAACATCTTCAGGCAGAGTGTATCTGTTTGAGGCGGCTCCGGTAATCTTCTGGGGATTGCTGCCGTTGCTGTCGGAAGCGGTGTACCACTGGTAGGTCATACCTGCTGCGGTACTGCAAAGTGCCGAAAGATAATCGCCCGCAGTGAGTGTTCCGTCATCAGAGGGAACGATTTCTACGGTATAAGCGGGCGAAATCCATGCCCAGATGCTTGAAAGCTCGCTTTTCTTTACGAACAAATCGTAGTAAATTCTGTAATCGAATTTATAAGCATCGGCATCAACATTCTGGTCGGGGGTGAAGATACGCATTTTCTCGGTTTTGCAAACGAGATGAGCACCCTTTTTGGGACATACAAGCATATATACCTGCTTGGCATCGGATGCAGGTGTAAATCCGCCGTCAGAATCAAAATCGAATTCGGTTTTCATTCTGTCGTGCATTACCGGAATAATCGGTACACCGTTGAGCATTTTAACCTGCATATTTAATTCGCCCTGCTTAAAATCACCGAGCACGAACTGCTGGGTAATACCGTAAGCGGTTTGAAGCTTATAATAGGTTTGGCTGTCTACGAAGGCAACGATTTCCTCATCGTAGCCAACCTGCTCCTGAACGTTTTTGATAAGGTCGTTGAGGGCGGTAAGGGGGTCATCATAGGAGCCCGAATATACCTGACCCTTTTCCTCTGCTACCGAGGCAAGCTTTGAAAGAACATAGGCATCACATTCGGGAACAACCTGGGTTCTTACATATTCGCCGAGAATTTTACCGGCAAGATTTGCAATACCGATTTCGTCCATATCCTCGCGGTCAATCTGCAGGGAGCGTGCGCGGTCCATCTGCATAGTGTAGGACTGATTCGAAACGGTGATTGCACCGCGTGAAAAACCGTTATCGCGGTCGTAATCGGCAAGTCCCGCAAAATCAATATCGGGAACAATAACGGTTTTTGCACCTACAAATTTCTTTGCCATATCAGTATCGGCGAAGAAACCTGTTACACTCTTCTGCACGAAAAGCTTATCGAGTGCATCTGAATACTTTGTTACGTTTTCAAGTGAATTGATTGACATTTCTTTTTTCTCCTTTTTTTAATTCCAAATTCCTTTGATAAACTGAATGCCTGCGGCATCCGAAGCGGGTGTTCCCGCATTTATCGGCCCGGTGGTCGAAAGTTTGGCGGTTTCGCGGCTTGATAAAGCTTCTTTAACCTTGCGGCTTTCATTAAACTGATACCTTAAGTATTCATCAAACAAATTGCCGCCCTTTTCTTTTGCCGCAACTATTACCGGCTCGGGAATATCCTCGATGCTTTTTACGGTATCAACGTTTTTAATAAGCTCGTCAAGACCGATAAGTTCATCTGATTCTTTTCCCTCCAGGCTCAAAATTTGAGCGACTAAACTTTCATCTCCCGAACATTTACAGAGCAATTCGTTTTTGTGGGCTGTACTTGCCTGGTTTTCGAGAAATGACAGATAATCGTTTATATTTCTGCCCGATGCCGCCGCCATTTTGCGAAGCCGCTCAAGAGACTCACTTACCTTTTCGTATTTGAGCCCCTTTTGGGCAAGGCTCTGCGCCTGACTTATCGGTATCTCCAACATTTCCTTATTGAATTTTACCGAGATAGTCGGCTCCGAATTTTCATTCGGCAGATTTTCGGGTGTGGTGGCCTTTTGCTCTGCCGCTCCCGAATTTTCGCTTGTATCGGGTTGCACAAGCTTCTTTTCTTCAGCGTTTTCCATAAAAATCCTCCTTATATTAAGGCTTAAGCCTTTTCGCTTCCGTCATATTCAAAAAAATCACCGTAGGCTCTGTCTATACGACATTTTTTGCCCTCGCAATTTTTCGAATTCTTTTTTGTTTTGGTTTTTGCGGTGCTGCATCTAAAGAGCAATGCTCCGAGCAAAAAGCCCGCAAAACCGGTAATGAAAATTACATAATAAATCATTTTTTACCATCCTCCGTTTACATCTTTTGGGGTAACTCCGGCGGAAAAACCGCCCGAAAAGCTCTTATTCTCCCTTTGTGCGCCGAACTGCTTTACATCGTAAAAGGCATAGCGCATAGCGTCCATCAAGTGATTGTTTTCGTCCTTTGGGGTGTTTCGGACGTTTGCACCCTTATCCCATACATAGGAATTGAGCTCCGCCCAGGTTTCTTTGCATTTTTCATCTACAATAATCCTGTATTCGCTTATCGCCATAATGCCGTTTATTATGCTGTCCTTACCCTTTACCGAGGGCATTATCCGAATAATTCCCATTCGCCGCAGGTCCTCATTGCTTTTGGGCTCGGCGGAATCGGCGCGGATTTTTTCCTTGGCATAGCCCATCTTCTTTATGCGCTCGGCAATATCGCAGTTGAGCATCCGTCTCTCACAAAACTCATCGAAAACATAGATGATTTTATCGGTGGGATTTGCCCAAAAGGCGATAAAGGCGGTGGGGTCACTCGAATAGCCGTAATCAAGCCCGAAAAAGCTTCGCCATTTACGGGAGTCCTCCTTACCGATTTCAATACTCCCCTTTTCGAAATTCTCATAAACGAGCCCCTCTGCAACGCCCCATTCTCCGAGCCCCGCAACACGGTATCGAGATGGGTTTTTAAGCTTCATTTCCTCGAAAACCGCTCTATCGGTATCGTCTAAAAACTCATTGCAGGTGTAATTTCTCGTAAATGTTTTAGCCCCTTTCGGGGTGTTATCGAAAAAGCGGGATTTAAGCCAATGCTTTTCGCTCCAGGGGTTAAAGGTAAGGGTTGTCTGCTTGAAAAGCGGGCCGGGCAGTTTGCCTCGCGGCACCGATAAATCGAGCTTCTCAAAATCCTCCTCGCGGGCTATTTCATACGCCTCCTCTACCCACACAAAACAGAGATAACCCTTTGAAACGGTGGTTGAAGCAAGCTTTAAAACATCATCAAAGCCGCGAAAAAGTATCTTCTGCCCCGTGGGAATATAGGTCATCTCCATCGGGCTTACGGTGTTCTGCCAGAGGTGCGAAACCCCCATTTTTTCCTGCGCCCAGATAAGCTGTGCGAAGGTGGAATCCCGATGGGTGTTCATAACCGCGCGAACTACAAGCAGATTGCTCTGCTCATATTTCATCAGCCGATAAATCATATTCAGCGCCGTGGTGGCGGATTTTTTCGAGCCCTTGCCGCCCTTTAAAACTCGGTATCTGCTCTTGCATTTTCAGTAATCATCATAAGATGAACCTATAAGCTCGGAAATCTTATACTGTGTCGTCAACAATCATCACCACCCTGCACTTATCGTCAGACACCGCGGAGGCGGAAATGATACTGCGAATTTCTTTTATCGCGCTCAAATCACCCGTTGCCGCCTTTTTATAAAGTGCCGCCGCCAGAACGGTCTGCTTGGTTGCGCCCTTCGTTTTTAAACCCAATTCGTTCAAAATTTCATTTTCGGCTTGACTCGGCTTTTCTCCGAGCAGCTTCTCCATAATGCTCTTCAGTTCCTTTTTCTTTCGCATCGTTCTGCCTCCGCTTCAGGTTTTGCGGCTGTGGGAAGCCCGGCTCCCCTCATTTGCCACGCCGATATTATAGCAACGCAAAAATGGACATTCACCGACATCTTGTGTTTTCGCCCCGTTTTTCACAAAAAATCCCTAAAAAAATAAAAAGCCGCTTAAAAAAACGTGCTTTTTATCGCAAAATATGGTATAATTTTTAAAAATAACCTCGGAGAAAATAAAAATGAAATATATTTTAGCCTCGGCTTCCCCTCGCAGAAAAGAGCTCTTAAAATACATAATTGAAGATTTTGATTGTGTCCCCGCCGATATTTCGGAGGTTTTCCCCGAAAGCATCAGCGTTTTCGATGCACCCGAGTATCTCGCCCTTAAAAAGGCGGAGCATCTGATAAAAGCGTACCCCGATACCGTAATAATCGGCTCGGATACCGCCGTAATCGTAGACGGCGAAATGCTCGGCAAACCGAAAAACAAAGCCGATGCAGGGCAAATGCTCGAAAAATTATCCGGAAAAGTACATTCGGTAGTTACCGG
>JAGHTJ010000024.1 GCA_018065375.1 Candidatus Equinaster intestinalis
CAATATATATGCTATACTGTATAGGCACGAAAAAAGAAAGGAAGCAAAATCTATGTATAGCGTATTAAAAAGAGACGGCAAAATAGTTGATTTTAACCTTAATAAAATCAAAGATGCCATAATCAAGGCCTTTGAGGCTTGCGATAGGGAATATCATACTGACGGTATTGATTTCCTCGTTTTAAAGGTAATGGCCGATTTTGAGGCAAAGGTAGAGGAAGGTCTCATTTCGGTAGAAAATATTCAGGATAGTGTTGAGTCTGTTCTCGGTAAAGCGGGCTACGATGATGTTGCAAAGGCGTATATCATTTACCGCCGCCAGCATCAAAGTCTTCGTAATGTAAGCGACACCTTGCTGGATTATAAGTCGATAGTTGATAACTACCTCAAAATTAACGACTGGAGAGTTAAAGAAAACTCCACCGTATCATATTCGGTAGGCGGTCTTATTCTTTCAAACTCGGGCGCCATCACGGCAAACTATTGGCTCTCCGAGGTTTATGATGACGAAATCGGCAATGCTCACAGAAACGCCGATATTCATATTCACGACCTTTCGATGCTTACCGGCTATTGTGCAGGTTGGTCGCTTAAACAGCTCATTCAAGAGGGTCTCGGCGGTGTTGAGGGCAAGATAACCTCTGCTCCGGCTTCCCACCTTTCAACACTCTGCAACCAGATGGTAAATTTCCTCGGTATTATGCAGAATGAATGGGCAGGCGCGCAGGCGTTCTCATCTTTTGATACCTATCTTGCTCCTTTTGTAAAAATAGATAACCTTTCATATAAGGAAGTTAAACAGTGTGTTCAGTCCTTCATTTACGGAGTAAACACTCCGTCACGTTGGGGAACACAGGCTCCCTTTACCAATATCACCCTTGACTGGACCGTTCCTAACGACCTTGCCGAGCTCAACTGTATCATAGGCGGCAAGGAGGTAGACTTTAAGTATAAGGACTGCCAGAAGGAAATGGATATGGTAAATAAGGCGTTTATCGAGATTATGATAGACGGTGATGCCAACGGCAGAGGCTTCCAGTATCCGATACCCACCTATTCGATTACCCGCAATTTTGATTGGTCTGAAACCGAGAATAATAAGCTTCTCTTCGAAATGACCTCGAAATACGGAACTCCCTATTTCTCAAACTATATCAACTCCGATATGGAGCCGAGCGATGTTCGTTCAATGTGCTGCAGACTGCGTTTGGACCTTCGTGAACTCCGTAAAAAATCGGGCGGCTTCTTCGGTTCGGGCGAGTCCACCGGTTCGGTAGGTGTTGTTACAATCAATATGCCGCGTATAGGCTATTTGGCAAAGGATAAGGAAGATTTCTTCGCCCGCCTCGATAAGCTTATGGATATAGCGGCGCGCTCCCTTAAGGTAAAGAGAAATGTTATTACAAATCTCCTTGAAAACGGTCTCTATCCCTATACCAAGCGTTACCTCGGCACCTTCAATAACCACTTCTCAACCATCGGTCTTGTAGGTATGAATGAAGCCTGCCTTAACGCAAAATGGATAAGAAAGGATTTAACTGAAAAGCAGGCGCAGGAATTCACCGTTGAGGTTCTTAACCACATGAGAGAGCGCCTCTCGGATTATCAGGAGCTTTACGGCGACCTTTACAATTTGGAGGCAACTCCCGCAGAGTCTACCGCTTTCCGTCTTGCAAAGCACGATTTAAAGCGCTTCCCCGATATTATTACTGCGGCAAAGACCGAGGACGACAGCCCCTATTATACCAACTCTTCACATCTTCCGGTAGGCTATACCGAGGATATGTTCTCGGCTCTCGATATTCAGGATGAGCTTCAAACTCTTTATACCTCCGGTACCGTTTTCCACGCCTTCCTCGGTGAAAAGCTTCCCGATTGGGCGGCGGCGGCAAATCTGGTTAGAAAGATTGCAGAAAATTATAAGCTGCCTTATTATACACTTTCTCCCACCTATTCGGTATGCCGTACACACGGCTATCTTACCGGTGAGCAGAAAACCTGCCCGCATTGCGGCGCCGTAACCGAGGTTTACAGCCGTATCACCGGATATTACAGACCGGTTATGAACTGGAATGACGGTAAGGCTCAAGAATATAAGGACCGTAAGGTTTACAATGTAGGCAATTCGGTGCTTACCCACGAGGGCCCAAAAGCGGCAGCAGAAGAGGATTGTGCCTGTGAAGCCAAGGCGGGAAACGATGCAGTTTATCTTTTCGCAACAACAACCTGCCCCAACTGTAAAATAGCGGCGGCAGAGCTTGATAAGGCCGGCGTAATTTACAATAAGATTTATGCCAATGAAGACCCCGAGGCGGCTCGCAAATTCGGCATCAAGCAGGCTCCCACACTCGTTATAGTTGAAAACGGCGAGATAAAGAAATTTACCGGTGTTTCGGATATTAAGAAATACCTTAAAGCATAAGGTGTAAAAATGATTTATGACATCATTATTGTCGGCGGTGGCCCTGCGGGGCTTACCGCCGCCATTTACGGAAAAAGAGCCAATAAAAGTGTGCTCGTTATAGAGAAAAACGCCTTCGGCGGTCAGATTACCTTTTCGCCCAAGGTTGAAAATATCCCGGGATTTAATGCCCTTTCGGGAAATGAGTTTGCCGAAAAACTCGTAGACCAGGCGATAAATCAGGGGGTAGAGTTTGAAAGTAGTACCGTAACCGAAATTAAGGACGGCGATATTAAAACCGTAATCACCGAGGACGGTGAGTTTGAAACCAAAACCGTAATAATCGCCACCGGTGCAAAGCATAGGCTTTTGGGCGTTCAAAACGAAGAAAAATTCATCGGAGACGGTATTTCCTTCTGCGCGGTTTGTGACGGTGCTTTTTATAAGGATTTGAATGTAGGCGTAGTGGGCGGCGGAAATTCCGCATTGCAGGAGGCGCTCCTGCTTTCCGACCTTGCAAAAGAGGTTACCGTAATTCAAAATCTTGATTTTCTTACCGGCGAAAAGAAGCTTTGCGATCAGCTTTATGAAAAAACCAATGTTAAGGTTATACTCGGTACGGTGGTTGAGAAGGTAAACGGCGGCGATACTTTTGAGGGTGTCACCCTTAAAAAGGAAGCTACCGGTGAAATTTTCGATTTGCCGCTTGACGGACTTTTCATTGCAATCGGTCTTGTTCCGCAAAATGAGGAGTTTGCCGGTTTAATCGAGCTCGACAGCAGAGGTTATGCCGATGCAGATGAAGGCTGTAAAACCAAAACAAAGGGGATTTTCGTTGCCGGAGACTGCCGCACGAAAAGGGTAAGGCAGGTTACTACCGCCGCGTCAGACGGCGCCGTAGCCGCGCTTGCCGCCTGCGATTATATCGAAGGCAGATAAATAGATTATAAACAAAAAAACGAGGTGTAATCACCTCGTTTTTTGCATTTGATATTATAAATTATTTCTTTAATGCTTTTTTCTTCATACCTGCATTCAGGCAGAGTATTTCGCTTTGCAAACACCATGCATCAACGCCTACCGTTACGAATTGCAATAGGGCGTTTATCGTAATCATAAGCGTCAGCGCTTCGTTTGGCAGACCAAGCTGGGCGTATAAAAGTGTTATTACGGCAACCGAAGCACCCGGTACATTGGGCATTGAGCCTACGAGTATAATCGAAAGTATAATCGCCGTTACAACCCAGATTAACGAAATTTCCACACCGTAGCTTGATGCCATAAAGAGGGAGGAAAATACGAAAACCACCGTGCAGGCAGGTTGGAAGAAAACACTGCCGAGGTTTACCGCAAGGCTTCCCGTATCGGTATCAACTCCGCAGGCGAATATCGCATCGAAAACGCAGTTGAAAGCCGCACCGAAGTTGGCTGACGAAATGCAAACCGCAAAGGCGGGTGTAACCGTTTTAACGAATTTTCCAAACGGCATTTTGGTTTTGATAAGGGCATAAACCGTGTAGCAAACCATAAGTAAAAACTCGGCAATAAGTATTGCGCCCACCATTTTTCCTGCGCTTTTGAGTTCTGCAAAATTGCTTGTAGTTATAATCGCAAAAATTTTAAAGCCTACGTAGAAGCAGATGAATTTGTTGAAGAAGTCGTTTGTTATAACGGCAACGAGGTTGCATTCCTCGAAAACCTTTACGAGATTTTCGCCCTTTTGGTTCAACGTTAAAAGTGAGAAACCGAACATCGCGCCAACAAGCATAATGTGTACCGAATTAAAATTAAGGAATGGGGCAACAAGATTTGTCGGGATAAAACCTACCAAAATATCGTAAATTGATTTTGCGGCAACCGTAAATTCGCCCACGCCGCTAAAATTAAAGAGCGGAAGAACGGGGAGCGTAAGCGCAATAACGGCTATGCTCGAAATGCCGATGAACCGCGCCATTATCTTGCCGCCTATTGCACCGAAAGAGGCGAGGTCTCCTATGTGGACGATGCTCAAGGCTATCGCGAAGAAGGTAAGTAAAATCGCCATTACACAGAAAAGACCTGCATAGGCATCGGAAATCGGGGTGATGTAGTCGGCAGTAAAAGCGGTCAGGGCTTCGGCTGAAAAGGTGAGCCTTGCGAATACGCCGAGAACTATCGCCGCGCCGATGGCTATCGCAATTTTTGCAAGACTTCCGATAACCGCCTTTTTGCGGAAGGTGAATACTAATTCGTTTTCGAGATTGTGGTATTTCCAGGTCGGCATACCGTTCTCAAAGGTTGACATAATATTTTGTATCATAAACGCCATCGGGTTTTCTTCGAGGGTAAAGGGGTCAAATGACGGCGCACGCAGTCTTACCGAAAAACGGAACTGCCCGAAAATTCTGTATGAGCGGAAAGAAATTTCAACGTCATCGCCGAAATGACTTTGGTATTTGAGAAGCGCTTCCTCCAAAAGAAGCTTTGCCCGCATCAGTTCTTTTTTGGAACTGCCGGCATTCATATACATTTCTCCGAGCTTGTCCGATAATAAATCGATGGTTTCGTTGTTCAGCTTGTAAAAATCCATAATAGTCCCCCTAAAGGCTTTATAAT
>JAGHTJ010000129.1 GCA_018065375.1 Candidatus Equinaster intestinalis
TACAGCAGCTTTCCTATGTGGTCAATATCTGGTGCGATGTAACGGCAACAGTAAGTATCGGAATGTTCGGCATTTTCGGCTGTAACTTCTTCCTGCTTTCCGCCAATTACGGCACGCTGGATAAAATCGTGGATGACGGCAGAGGCACAGGTCGGGCACGGGCGATTTCGATTATCGCTCCCGTAATTATGGCGGTACTGGCTGTGGCGGCGTTCCTTAATTGGAAAGATAAGGATATGTTCTGTGCCGTGATGCGGCTTGTTATGCTGATTCCGGCGTTGCCTGCATCCTATTTTAACTTAAAGCACATTCTTTTGCCGATGGATCCCTTTGAGTTTCTGCGGGCAACCAAGCCCTGCAACATTGCCGCACTGGTGTTCTACACGCTGACGGCGGCGTATGTAATATGCTCGGATCAGGTGAGCAGTACGGTCAGCGGTATTCTATTAGTAGCAATGTCGGTGTCGGTACTCGGTCTGTCTATATGTGCGGTAAAGGGGGCGAAGAAATGGGGAATCTGAATTTAATTCTGTTTATTAGTTTTGCCGCTCCCTTGCTTATGACATTGTTCGTTTGCAAAGGCAAGGCAAGAACGCTCCTGTTCTTCCTTTTTATCGGTATGGTGGTGTGTCTGTTCTGCGGCGAATTCAGCGCGTTCATTATGAAGATGCTGCCGTTTGACAGGCAGTATTACACATCCAACTTCACCCCGTTTTTCGAGGAAGTTTTCAAGGCATTGCCCATTCTCGTCTATGCTTTTATGTATAAACCGAAAAAACGCACCCTGCTCGAATGCTCCATTTTGGTCGGTGTCGGCTTTGCGATGCTTGAAAACGCATTTATACTCGGTAGCGCGGCAGCTACGGTTTCGGTGGTAAATGCACTTATTCGCGGCTTCGGTGCCGGAATGATGCACGGTGTCTGCACCCTCGCCATCGGCTACGGTATGACCTTTGTGCATACAAGACGAAAACTGTTCTATACCGGAACGGTGGCACTTTTGGCTGTGGCGATGATTTACCACTCGTTATATAACACCATCGTTCAGTCCTCGCATCAGCTTGTCGGCTTCCTATTGCCCGTCATCACCTTCATCCCCGTGCTTGTTCTGCTGAATAAGACGGAGGAAAAGAAGAAATAAAGAAAATAAAACCGATTTAATTAAGAAACATATAAACAAACAGCAGGCTACCTTTATGCTGCGGCATTTACAGGTAGTCTGCTTTCTTTTTTGCCATTTTGAAGCCGAATTCTCCGGCGGTAATATTTTTATGGCTTACCGATAATTTTTTACATACACTACATATGGTGGCTAAAAATCTGTTTTTATTGAAGGCTAATCAATTTGTGTTAAATATGCCGAATTTTGCAAATAAAAGTTGCGAGTTTTATTGATTATCCATATTATAAAATACTCGTTATCCAAAAGATGAAGCCTCGTGCAAACTGAACGAGACTTCATCTTTTCATTATCGAAAAGGATATTTTTTGATAAAATCATAATTTAATGCAATTAAATTTTTATCACCTCCTCTTGACAGCATTTGGGATTTAGTGTTACAATATTTATAATAGGGGGTATGTTTACAATGAAAACATCAACTAAAAAAATACTTTTAATATCAGCTTTACTTTTCGGTATTATTTTAAAGATTGCCGTACTGTTTGTTATGCCTGCAAACCACACGTTTACAAGCGAGGTGTATCCGATACTTCTTTCGGTAAATTATCTTATGGTCGGCATTTTTTTGGCATTTATTTTCGGCAAAATCAGTGGGAAAATCAAAAAGGATTCTATAAAAATATTGGTTGCAACAGGTTTTGCGATTTGGTCGTATGTTGCGGTCTTGTTCGAAAATACCGTATGGTACGTTACATATCTTGCAAATCGTTTTGCTGAAGGCGGCGATTTCTTCGGAGAATTTCCGGGCGGATTTTTGTCCTGCTTTAAAGAAAGCTTTCAGTTCCACGCCGAGTATGCCTTGTTCACCCTCTTGCTTTGCGGATTTGTCATCGCTTTTTCGGGTATCAATGCTAAAGATGCCAAAGAGTACCGAAAGGAAAGGGAAATTAAAATCTTTTTAACCCTGCTTTTCGTTGCCGACATTATAGTAAAAGTGTGGGCATACCACATAATAGAATTTGAGCCGATATTTTTACAAAAGGGCTTCCTGATACTGGAAAAAATCAATTATTTGCTCGATGCCGGTATATTAGTAACACTTTTTGCGGTCTTCAATCGCCGCATAGAAAAAACATATTTAAAGATTATTTTCGCGGCAATACTTTCGGTTGTATTTATTTGCACCGTGATAAACGAAAATGTCATTTTTTCAGACAAAGCCTATACTAACGAGCTGCTTAACTTCGGAATTTCGTCATTCGCGTTCCTGCTCCACACCGTTTCCGGAATTTTCAAATCGGGACTTTCCGATTATCTGCTCGTAACCTTTGACTTTTTTGTGATCTGCCTTGTTCATATTTTGTTTTCGAAGTATGATTTCATTTTGGAGCGCAAAAATAAGGATGGCAAGATAGCCGGCGGGAATTCGGCGTATGAGCTTTCCTTTACAAACGATGAGGGCGAAAAAATATCGGGAATGATAAATGAAATTTCGAGTATAAAAATCGGCTCGCAAAAAATAGTTGCCGGAAAATTCACCCGAAATGACGGTGGCGAGGAATATGTTTGTTTGAGTAATAACGGCGATTTTGCAGATGAAACCGTTACGGTTTGCGAAAATGAGCAGGAAATGCTCAAAGAATATGCACTGCAAATTTCAAAATTTTCCGAGCCGGCAAAAGAAGCGTAAAGCTTCAGCAATTAAAGAAAAAATGAAGATTTTATTTTTGGATTTTGACGGTGTAGTGAACAGCGGAGCTTACCGTGAAAATTTCGAATTATATGAGGCAAACCCGATTGAGCCCCAAAAGCTGGAGCTTATAAAGCGGATTGCAGATGAAACCTCCGCCAAAATAGTTTTAACCTCCACCTGGCGCAAATTTTGGCGTGAAGATGGTCCGCAGGATAATGAAAAGGGTATACTTATTGAAAGACTATTCGGGGATTGCGGCTTAAAGGTCTGTTCGAAAACGCCCGAGCTCGATTTCTTTTGCAGAGATAAAGAGGTTAAGGCATGGCTTGAATCCAATCCCGAGGCAGAAGCCTACTGTGTTTTAGATGATTTGAGTGAGTTTTTTGAGGAGCCTTCGGTTAAAGAGCATTTGGTTTTAACAAATTCCGAAACCGGAATAACCGAAGAAGATGTAAGCAAAGCAATCGGGATATTAAACGAAAAATAAGGAGAAAAACTGTATGTTTGCAGGAACTTTCAGCATTACAATTTCATCTGACGGTTTTCTTTTTGCGAACGCGGCGGAAAACCAAGACTTTATAAAGGCAATACTCGAATTTAAGGGTAAAACCTGTACCGTGCTTTTTGATACCGATAGGCTGGAAACGGTATTTTCATTTGATAAAGAAATATTTGAGGGCGAAAACTATAAGGAGCTTTTTTCCTTCAAAACGGGCGACACTGCCGAAAAAATAGCAGGGCAGTTTTATATTCCGAAGGAGTATATGAAGTATTATCCCGATGAAGAGGTTTTTGTAATCGGACTTATGGAGTCGTTTTCGGTGGCGTCTCAAAAGCCGCAGGAAGCCGAAGACGCCGCAGAGCTTGAAAAAATATTATCGGAATTTCAGATTTAAAGGAGGAAAAATTATGATAAATACAACTAACGAAAAAAATAACCTCTATGAGCTTCATAGTTTTATAAGATTTTATTTTTCTGCAAGCGGAGAAATAAATAATAATGTAAATGAAGAAAGCGAAAATGAGCTTTTAAAGTACATAGCCAAAACCCGAACCGGGGAAATTCCGGTTAACTTTGAGGAAACCGAGCGGCTTATTACTTTGCTTATGAGAACCCAAAGGGCAGATGAGCAGAGAGTAAAGCAGTATTGCTATATCAAAAAATTTCTCGCCCAAAACGGTATGGAGGATTTGTTCCGTAGCATTTTTGAGCTGATTTTCGAAATCTTTAAAGAGGGCGCGATAAACGCTTCGGTTATTAAGTCTCTGCTCGATAATTACGGCAGACGCATAGCGTATGTTCTGAAGGATAAAACCCGCGAAGAGGTTATAAGCAGTATAGAGCAGTATGCCCTCTTAAAAAGACAGCTTGTTTTAATTTCCGTTTTAAAAACACCTACGGACGATGTCTGCACCCTGCAAAACGATTTAACCGATGAACTTCCCGAAAGTTTTATTTTTGAAGAAGACGAAAACGAGGACGACAGCATCGAGCTTACCAATATGGTTATCGAGCTTGAAACCGATATGTACGATAAGATGAAGAAGGTAAACACGCTTCCCTGGTATTGTACGGACGAGGACGAAGAGTGCGCTTATATCGGTAATATGATTACTCTTGCCGATAAGGGGAGCGAAAGAAAGGTAACCTATCAGATTATTGAGCGGACCGAATATACATCATATAATGAAATGTTTTCAAAAAGAAAACCGGCAAGCTTCGGCTTTGGGGATATGAGCGCAGAGGAATTGACGGATAAATTCCTGAAGCTTTTCGGAAAAATGCAAATTACCGAAAACTGCCTTGCGCTTTCGGTAATTGATGTATCGAAAAGCTTTAATGGGTGATTTAAAATGAATCATAATATGCATCTGAAAGGTGTCCCGTTTGAAAAAATACGTTCGGGAGCTAAAACTATTGAGCTTCGGCTTTATGATAAATCCTGAAGCAAAATACATTCATAATCAAGTATTCTGAAAAAGGAGAAATATTATGGGAAACAATGTGAGAATACATTTTTCGGTAGACGATTTTATCGAGCCCTTTATGGCTCTTGCCGAAAAGGAGTACCGCTCGGTATTTGAGGTTGAAGCCTTCGCGTTTATGAAGCGTATGCACGATACATACGGTATGATTTTTTCCTGCTACTGTTTTTTTGAGGGCAAAAACGGCACATTGGCAGATGTTCCCGAAAGTTTTCAGGAAGAGTTTCAAAAAAATTCCGATTGGCTTCGCTTCGGCTTTCATGCAATGAATTCGGAAAGTAATTACGGTTCGGATTTTATTAAAACCGGTGATGTAATTACAGATGCTGCCGTGGCACGGGAGCAGTACCACTCGGTAATAAGGGAGCTTGTTCGTATAACTGGCGGCAAAGAGTGTATTGACCGTTTTCCCCGCATACATTTTTACGCCGGAAGCAGTGAGATTTGCGAAGCCTGGAAGAATACGGAATACGGAATAAAGGGTCTGATTTCTTCGGAGGACGACCGTACTTGCTATTATAATACCCCGGCGCAGTGTCAGCAACTTAACACTACCGGATTTTGCCTTGATAAAGAGCAGAATATTCCTTTTTGGAAAACCTTTTTGCGCTTTGAGAGTATGAAAAACGAGGAAAGCTTGAAGGCACATCTCGAAAAATCCGATGTCTATAAGGAATGCCTTGTGTTTACCCATGCGCCTTTCCTTACGGTAAAGGATATTCAAAATTATTTTGTAATCTGCGCCGAATATGCGAAAAGCAGGGGATATAAAATGGGATATTTTTATGAAAATAATCTTGATGACGATTGGAGCGAAATGCTATCCCTTGCAAAATCGTTTTTAAATTCTCATAATGAAACGGACAAAAAATATCATCAAGCTCTGATTTTGCATACTGCCGATGGCGAAAAAATTGAGCTTTCTGTAGCTGCCGATTCGGTGGACGAATTAAAAGGACAAGAGTGCGAAAAAATCACGCTTTTATTGGAAAAGCATACCAATCCGGCGGTTTCGAAGATGATTTGCGTTTGGCAAAACGGCGAGATTGATGCCCCGGCTTTTGATGTTATGAAAACTTTGTGCCGGACAAACGAGGAAAATAAAAAAGCATCTGTCCTACTCCGCACCGGAGCAAATACTTTTTCGAAAAAATCAATTAAGGATATTATAGGATAAAGACGGAAAAGTCAAACTGTAAATTAAAATTACACATCATATAACAAAGCCGTCCGATTGATTTCGGACGGCTTTGCTCATTTCAAAAACAACTGTTTATAAACTTTAATGTTTCGTGAATCAAAATTCGTAAAAGCAAAAACATATAATCACCTTGGCTTCACATTTAATAAATTGTGCAAAAAATTTACAGCATATTAAAATGAGTAAATGCGCTTTTAATAGCGTCTTCTTTATTCTCGGGGCAGGGGCAAACTCTTTTTGTCGGGTCATATCTGTTATAGGCGTTTCTTCTCGGCAGACCGCACTTTTCTTTCATATCTGCAATCCAACAAGGCTTTACCGAATATCCATACGTATTCCTTATATATTCTTGAATTTTTTTATATGTTGCCATTGTATTGTTCTCCTTTTTATATTACCGTTCAAATTCAACCGTTTCGTCGGTCATATTAACATCGGTAACTTTATATCCTGCCGCCATCCACCCGTGAGCAATGGAATGAGTGGTGGTGTTTGCCCAGAATGCACGGTGTTTGCGTGATGATTCGGGTAGTGTAAAACCGATTATTTTTTCAATTTCATTAAAGGTAAGAGTGACCGATTTTGAATTTGAATTGATAAGCATTTCAGTAAGCCGCCTGTATTTTTTGCTGACAGAAATTTTATTATCAGAAAAAGAATCTTTCGGCACGTCATTTTTGCCTTTCATTGCCTTAACCTCTTCTTCTAAAACCTTTATTCGGTCGAGCATTTCAAGGATTATTTTTTCGTATTCCATATTTCTTCCCCCTTTTGTTTTTTTTACATAATATCATATTTAGTAC
>JAGHTJ010000162.1 GCA_018065375.1 Candidatus Equinaster intestinalis
GCTTATACTTAAGGTTTTCGAGTGAGCCCGATTCGGAAACGATGGGCTCCTCGGGTTCAGTAGGCTCGGTGGGTTCGCCGATAGGCTCGTGATAGTCGCCATTCGCATCTATTTCGAACATGGACGGATTACCGCTGTGATAGAGAACTACACCGTCTGCATTTGCGCGGTTATGGTCGGCAATGTTCTGACCCTTAATGGTTGCGCAGAACTTCATACCTGCGATAGAGGGGAGGGTTACTGCAAATCTGCCTACGGCAAAATCAGTTGTGCCGGCATAGCCTGCAGTATCAATAACCTGACCCTTTGAATCTTCGATATGCCAATCAAGGGCATAAGCGCCGTTTATATCTACTGCGAAGGTAGTGGTGTTATCTGCAAAGTTCTCATAACGATAAGGAGTAATAACGCTTTCGGTAAGAGCCTGCTTTGCATTGGTGATCGGGTTGGCCTTTTCGTAAATGCCATAGTAAGAATCAAATTCGCCGTTGCTCATGATGTAGCCGAAGTTGCCGGCTTTATCCTTATAGTAAATGTAGCTTACTATAGAGATCTGAGTATCGAGAACGTTAATGTCGTGTCTATTGTCATATTCCTTGAACTGGAGAGCGCACCAAGCATCAGAATACTTTTCGGTAGCCTGTGCGAGGCTTGTAATCGGAATATTTCTTACCTTGTAGCCGCCCATTACGAAATCTTCATCGATCTTCGGATTGAAGTTTGCCGGAGGCTTGAAGCCCTTTTCGCCCGAAGCCTCCAAAAGTTTGGTGGGGAGGGCAAATGAACCGAAGGCTACATAGCCGTTAGAATCATCAAACTGTTTAGCTTCATGATCAGGCCACCAGATATAAGCTTCATTATAATAGCCTGCATCTGCCTTAAGGGCAGGAATTCTGGTTAAGAAGCGGATTGCTTCGCCGCCATTGTAATTTTCGGGAGAAGGAACGCGAACGGTGCTACCCATTATGGCAATATTGGTCATATTATGGTCATAAGAGGTATACTGTGCGGAAATGATGAATGAAAGCGGATCAATTACGGTGAAATTGTAGCTTTCGCCATCGTTGTTACCGGCAACAATCTTCTTGGCTTCAGCTTTTGCATCATGCTTAAGAACGAGTGTTCCGGGAACGATTTCTTTCTTTGCGCCGTATTCATCATCTTTAAGATTTACGGTTACTTTATAATCGTTTGCCGAATTGCTTGTGCCCATTAAAGGAGTGATACGCATTTCGTCATTGGCGAACCTATCACCTACGATAAGGTTATCGCCATCCTGAACGGCATATTCGGGAGCAACGATAGTAAGGTCAATGCTGTATTCATAGCCGCGGCTGCCCTCTGCCTGCAAAACGATGGGCTCTGCAGTTTCGGCGAATGCCAAAAGGGTGTTTGCCTTGATTTCATAAGTAGCATTTTTGGTATCGGGGAGGGTAAGACCTGCATCAATATCATTAAGGCTTACTCTGGTATTAAGACGAACAATCGCGTGAATATCCTCATGCACTACGGGCATTTCTTCCTGCGGAACATCAACCTCGTTGGTGTTCATCGCTTCAACCTTATATTTGAGAACATAGAGGTCTTCACCGTAGTTTACAGAGAAGCCGATAGTACCGTTATCATACTTAATGGAGCCGATACTGTCATCACGCATATTGTTTCTGTATGTTGCAACAGGAAGTGCGGTACCGGTAGAGGTAAATGGCAAGCCGTCATAAGGTGTATCTGCGTCTACCTCATTATAATGCCAGTAACCACCACGATAGATGTTATTATTAAGTGCGTTTTGGGTATTAAAGATTTCATGGCCGTTAAGAGCATAGTTAATATCATATTCGTTAAAATCCAATGAAAGAGTCTTTACGGTAACACCGTCATCTTCGCTGCCCAAAGGATCGGGGGTCATAGTCCAGCCCGCATTAGCAGCGCCCTTGGCGAGATATGCCTTGGCATCGGCGGGCTCTGCGAAGGTCCAGTAGGTAGTACCTTCAAAGTTTCCTGCAACCCACATTCTCTCGTTCTTGGCACCGTTGGTGTTCTCTTCACAGTTTATCTGGTTATCGCCGCGATAAGCATAGATACCGAGACCGCCGTAGTTTCTCATACGGAACATGGTGGATTTCTTCTCGGGATGGAGAACGAGTGAATCTGCGGCTGTGGTAAGATTAGGATTAAGAACCGTTCTTGCCATAAAGCCTACCGCAGATACGGTGTTTTCGGTTTCGGTAGTCATAACATTGGCTACCTCGGCTGAAATCTTATAGTCCTTAAAGTCTTTAAGAATATCAGAATCCAAAACAGCTATTCTGGTAACCTTTTTGCCTGAATCTCCCTGCTCGGAAGCAAGCTTAAGGGCTCTTACCATTTCACCGTTAACTGCAACCTGTGAATAGCCGAGCACGCCTGCCTGGTCGATATAGGTGAATCCGCCGTTTTGATAACCATGGTGGAAATCTGCGCCGGTTATATTCGGATCTGATTGTTTCTCGTACCAGCCCTGGTAACCGATGTCGTTAACGCAGTCGTCTACCGAGCCGCATATCCAATCGTTCGGGTTGAATACGTTGGCATCGTTTTCATCGGTGAAATCGAAATCTACGAGGGTGTAATCAAGGTCTTTACCCTCAACCTTTTCGGAAACAACTATCCATACATTCTGTGAGAAGCCATCGTCAGAGGTTACGGTGTAACCCATTCTGCCGACATTATTGGCATTGATACGCTGTTTCATTACGCTGTCAACCTCTACCTCTACCTTTTCGGCAACGGCCGGGTCTGATTCGTCGCTTGTGATTTTGGTCCAGGTAAGGTTGGTGCTGGTAGCGGGTACATATTTACCGTCTATCGTAGCATAGGTGCTATAGGTAAATGTACCGTCTGTGTTCTTTTTGCTCATTTCGATATAGAGGTTATCAAGAACAAGTCTGTAGCCCTTCCACATCGGGATAATCGGAGCATTGGAGGATACCTTATACTCTACAGGATAAGATTCGTTTGCATATTGAAGGTTGCTGCTCGGATAATCCTTAATATTTTTAGGAGTAACCTTTACCGAGAAGATAATGGCATCTGTGCCGTAGCCGGCAGAGAAACCGATGGTTCCCTTTTGAACCTCTTCGGCCTCTGCTGAAGCGCTGTAGCCTGTAAACTCGGTAGCGGGGGGAACAGTAGAGCTGTATTCACCGTTGTTATAAATATTATCAACCTTAATATCATCACCTACAGAAAGGCTGTAAACCTTATTTTCTGTATTGATGGTATCATATATCGGGTTACCGTCTACAGAATAAGCAACACCGTTACCGTCAAGAGTAAGGTTTACTCTGCGGAGCTGGATTGCATCTTCGCCGGTAGCATCCTTTTGCGGATCGTATTTAGCCTCGGTCCAGGTCTTGGTCGGGTCGCCGCCCTTCCAGAGAGAAGCCGCAACGGTCTGCTGGCTGCCTTCTGTAGCAGTGAAATAGGTAGCGTTTTCGTCTTCGGGGTTCATAGCGGTATTGTCTTCCGAGGTCTGCTCATTGGCATAAGCGCTCATCATAATACCGCCGTAGTTACGGAATCTTATATGGAGAGATCTTTCGGTATCTGAAAGAGCCGGGGTGAGAGAAGCCGGGTTATCGGTATACATCAAATCGTTGAGGGTAGTTCTTGCAAACATACCAACAGAATCGATAACACCCTCGGTTTTATCGGGGGTAGCCGAAAGGCTTGCCGCCATACCCATCTCGGCTTCAACAGTATAATCTGCGAAATCCTTAAGCTCTTCTCTGGTGAGGAATATTGCATTTGTAGCATTTTTAGCATTGGCTATAGGTTTAAGAACGAGACCCTTTTTGGTAAGCTCTTCGCCGCCGTCCTTTACTACGATACCTGAATTGAGAACACGGCACTGAACGTCCTTATTTATTGTATAGCCGCCGTAGGTATAAAGCTCAGCCTGCTCCATTTTATAAATAGCCTTTGCAGGTTTCCATTCAAAAATGCTGGCGCCGTTATTAAAATCGTAATTAACGATTGAGAAATTATCATTACCCTTCTCGTTTACGATTACCCATACATTTTGCTTATTGCCGCTTTCATCGGTAACCTCAAAGAGGGTATTACCCTTGCTTCTGCCTTCGAGCTTTGCGCCTTCTTCGTTATAACGAGCGGCAGGGCCCGAAATCTTTTCCCAGTTAAGGTCTGCACCGTTTACCCAGGTACCGCCTATTTTAACCTCAAGCTGGCTAACGGTTACCGACTGATCAACATAAAGCGGAACAGCCGGAGAATCGGGAGTTACCGGATATTTGCCGGAGGGCAAATCTTCATAGTCATCAGCCGAGCTGGGGGTAGGTCCGGGGGTAGGTCCGGGAGTTTCAACCTGCTCCATTTCGGGCAAGCTTTGATCGAGTATATTCTTCGCTGTAACTTTTAAGGTATGAATATACATATCATTGGCATAGCCGTTTGTGAAACCAACAGTACCGTGGCTATCGTTTTTACCGGCAGTAGCTCTGGTGGCATTAAGAGTATTATTATACTGGCTGGCATAGTTGGAGGAAGTGAGGACAGAGACATTTGTGCCCGAGGGGTTCATATCGGCAGTTGCCGCACCGCCCAACATTATTCTTGATGAGCTAACCGGTAAGTCTGTAGTATCAAGTATGAGGCTCTCGCCCATGGTATACTTGAAATTGATACCGTTGAGTTCCATCGTTATATTTCTTACATTGCCATCCGGATAAAGAACCTTGCTCTTATCGGTGCACATAAAGTAATCGCTTATTGTGCCTTCGCTGAAATGAGAATAAGATGCGCCTCTGAGGATCGGAATGGTTCTGTAAGAACCGCCTACTTCTACAAAGTCCTCCGTGTTAATACCAAGCAAAGTAACGCCGCCGTAGTTACGGAATTTGAAGGATGTTGTTTTATTGGTAGTAAGAATCGGCTGGCCCGCAGTTGCATTATAATTTGCATCAACTCTGGCAAGCAAGCCGGGAGCTGCGCCCATATTTTCAGAGCCTGTTTCGGAAATGCCTGTTTCTACGGTATAATCATAGAAATCATTCATCATCTGGCTCTTATAAATGATGGCTTTTGTTTCGCCATACTCGGTAGCAGCAGGAATCTTCAAGGCCTGCTTTGCCGAATCATAGGAAACAATTCCACTGGTTTTCTCATACTTACCTGTTAAGTAACCGGCTTCGGTTAAGTTGTAAGTTTCAGATGCCCACTGTGTGCTTTCTTTATTGGAAAAACCTGCGCCGCCGCGATATTGCGTGTTGTTAAGACTGTCGGGAAGCTCTATATATGTATACGAGCCTTCAATCCAATCGCTTGCAACAAAAGCACTTGAATTACTGAAATCTAAATCAATAAGGTTAAAATCGGCTTTGTTTTCCGATGCACCTTTTTGTCTGACGAGTACCCATACTTTTTGACCGTTTACGGTAAAGGAAGCATTACCTACAGCTTTACCTACGAGGTAACCGTCTTCAATTGCAGCAATCGAACTGTTTGACGAAGCGCCCCAGCTTGCCGCAGCAACAACGGAGCCGCCAACAGTTATATTGTTGACATCAATTTTGTAGTCCTTATAAAGCGGAACTGCCGGTGATTGAGCCGTTACAGCGAACGGTGTACTCGCCGCCAATACCGAGAAAGATACTGACATACAGCTCGCTATCATTACAACAGCAAGAACGGTTGCCAAAACTTTCTTGGACATCTGCTTAAAAGTTTTTACCATACATATTCCTCCTAAAAGAATAAAATAAACTTTCTTTTGCACCTTTTGCTGACGCGACAAGCCTCAAATATATACAATTAGAGACAATATCACATCATAAGATACTATGAGTATTCTACACCCGATTTTCCGCGTTGTCAATGCTTTTTTGCACATTTTTTAAAAATGTCAAATAGTGGTAAAACCCCTACAATATACAGTATTTTTTTGGTGAATATATACATTATTTATAAGGGACTTATAAGGAGTGAGGAATTGTGAATTAGGTGTGCGGTGGTGGGATTCCGTAGGGCGGCTGCTTGCCGCCGCCGTTATTCGTTGCCGCCTATTTCATATTGTAAAACGGAAGCAGCAAGCGGCTTCCCTACTTGCCACCGTGTGGTAGAGTTCGTAGGGGCGTGCATTGCGCGCCCGTTTTAATTTGCTGATTTATGTATCAATCCTGCTTCGATAAAAAAAGACCGCCGTCTGCCGTGCCGTGAGGCGTGGCAGGTGGCGGATTTCCGTAGGGACTGCATTCGCCCGAAAAGGACGAGTGAAGAATTATGAATTATGAATTATGAATTGTGAATTAGGTGTGCGCAGGGGTGCAATTTTATTTGATGAAATTTCAAATTTTTATTTTTCCTTTATTTTATCAACATATTTCTCATACACCTTATTTACTATCCAAACCGAAAGGAAGCCGATTAAAGTGCCGATGATAATGCCGGCTATTACATCGCTCGGATAATGCATATAGAGATAAAGTCTCGAAAAGGATATGAGGAACGCCAATACCAGCGCCGGTATACCGAAGCGCTTATCGCGTATCATAAATACCGTTGCGGTCTCGAAAACCGACAAGGCGTGTCCCGAAGGGAACGACCCATCGCTTAACCGTTCGACCAGAACATTAAAATCGTTTATGTAAAACGGGCGTGTTCTGAAAATGAGCGGTTTTAAAATTATGTTACAGACAATCAGCCCTATAAAGAGCGCCAATCCGCTTTGTATGCCCATTTTTCTTGTTTTCGGAATAATTATCAGCAGGAGGGAGAGCGCAATACAGACTATTCCGTAATCGCCGAGCAATGACACAATCGGCATTATAAAATCGAGCGCCTTACAGCCCGCCGTTTGCTGGATAAAATCCAATATTTTGATTTCAAACTCGTTCATACCGTTCCCCTCTTGTCGAAATTTACGGCAGTTTTATTGTTTTTAATAGCTCTGCATATCCAGAACCTTAAAGCTTCCGCCCTCCTTTATAAGAAAGACGGTTTTATCAATTTTATCCACAAAAACGCGTTCCCGCTCGTGGATTTTCACGGTTTGGGTAAGCTTTACGCGGCAGGAATAAATATTATCCGAATATTTATAAAATTCGCTTACCTGCTTATCCCCGATAATATCCTCATCGTGCACGAAAACATACTTTACGAGACTCTTTTTTACATTTTCGTAAAACTTTGTATTTGCCTTTAAATATTTTTCCACCTCGCCAAACGGCAGGTCCTTTTCCATAAACTTTGCATAGTTTTCGGCGCAACCCATCGCTACCCGCTCGATTTCTTTTTTCTCGTTTTCGGTTATATCGGGTTTTACCGTATAAATGCCGTTATCCTTTTCAACCTCCACCGCTTTGCCGCCTATTTTCGCGGTTACCTCGGGGGTTCCTATAAATCCCGAAAGGGTGAGTATCTGATTTTTGGTGAGCTTATCCGCGCTTATGCCCGCACCCGATAAATCGGGAAGCTTATTTTCGGTTATTTTACCGTCCGCAACCTCTTTACCGTTTAAATAAAGGGTGGCGTTTTTAGGCATTTTTACCGTGATTTCGGTATAAAAGCTCTTATCGAGCTCGCAGGAAACAACCTCGTATCCCGTATTGCCGAGTTTTTCTCTTTTATCCCGCTTTTTAAGGTAAAGCGTGGCTATTTTTTTATCGCCGGAGTTTACCGCAAACGAAACATCACAACCCTCTTTTTTTGCCGAGGAGGAAGCAACGGTTATGCCCGCCTTTGCCTTTTCGGCAAGCCATACCGAAAGTTCTTCGGCATTTTCGTATGGGCTTGTATCAACCCCGCTTGTGAGGAATTTTTCGCCGTTTGCCCGGGCAAAAACCTCGTTTCCGTAATTATTCGCAACGGTTGAGGGAAGGCTGTTTTCATACTCTTTAAGCCAGATATAAAAAACCGTAAGCGCGCCTGCAAGCAAAACCGCAAAGGCGATGACGCTTATACCCCAAATCTTACGAAACCTTGTTTTTTGTGCCATAATTTTCCGCCTTTACTTTTTGGTTACAATGAAATACGCCGGCATTCTTCTCGGAGCCGTAAACGCCTTATATCTGTTTACAAGACCTTTAAACTGGTAATTATCAAGCTCCGATTTATCAACCTTGTATTTTTCTATATAATTTTCATAATAGAGCATACTGGAAGAGCCGCCGTCAAGCATACCGGCGGTTACCGCGCCGTATTCCACAAGCAAATCTATTACATCGTTTTTGGTGGCGCCGATACTCGAAGCGCTTCTGCCGTCAGTCACAAGCAGGAGGATTGTACCGTCCGCCCGTTGAGCCACCGCCGTACGCTGTGAAGCGCCGGTATTTTTATCGCTGTAATGAAGCTTTACCTTGCCGTTTTCGTTTTCTATGAGGGTGTTTTTGGTCTGGAAAGAAACGCCGTCCCTCATACCGAGGCTCTGCGCCTGCTCGTAGGTCATATTTTCACTTCACACAAGCTTATTTTGACGTGTTATACCGATAAAGGTTCGCTTTGCACCGTCATTCCAGACATTTTTGCCCGATGAATATGTAAGACCTATCGGCGCCGCGCCGGTTCCCACTCCGCCGGGGTCGGAAAACTCGCCGCCGTTTATCGCCGCCAGGCAATCGTATTTTTCAACTATATCGAGTATTCTTCTGCCCTCTTTTGCGGTTTTGAAATTTTCGCTCGAAACGCCGACCTTAACCCGCGCCGGGTCCTTTACCATAAGCAGATACGCCTTGAAGCCCGGTTTTTGTATAAAGCAGAGCTTTATGCCCTCATCGGGGCAGTTATCCCACTCGCCGGTATCCTCATTTACCGTAATATTCGAGGTTTCGATAACCTCGGTATTGAGCTGCTCACTGCCGCTCATTATTTCGTCTATTTTAGCCGATGTAAGAAAGAGGGAGGGCGCCCACTTTGTTGCGCTCGCCTGCTTGGCGGAAATTACCAGCATATCACGAAGCGAGGGGCTCGGACCGTAGCAGATTAAAAGTCCCGCAGAATAAACCGTTATAACAAGGCAGAGAAGCACCGTTCCGAAAATTCCGAAAATTCTTCCCAAAACCTTCAGCGCTTTACTTTTTTTCTTGTTTTTTTTTACCTTTTTATCGGCAAAAACGAAGGTTTGCTGAAAACGGTAGCTCAAGAAGAAAAGTATAACGTCTACAATCATCTTAATAACCGTGCTTCCCACAGCCTCGGAATGTGTAAGTATTGTAAAGAGTGTTACAAGACCCGCCGAAAGGAGCATTTGGGGAATTGCCACAAGATAATATCTTAAAAGTGATTTACCGTAGGGCGCATCGGCAGAGAAAACCCTTTTGCGGTTTACATTGAAATTTATAAAGGAAGACGCCGCGCGGGCAACCGCCGTACATACAAGTTCGCTTATCACACCGAGCCTTGCTCCGAAGAAGAAATTGAGCAGGAAAAACAAGATTATGTCAACCACGCAGGCAAAAAGCGAGCTGAAAGCAAATTTAAGTACAAAGGAATAAACCCGCAGAGAATCCCTTACGGTGCGGAAATGCGATGTTTTGTTTTCCTCGATATAAACCGTTTCGATTTCAACCTCGCGAAATCCATATCCCGCCTGCTTGAATTTAAGAAGCGAGTTGGTTTCGAATTCAAAACGGTCTCCCTTTATTGTGAGCAAAAAGGGCAAAAGGGAAACGGGATATGCCCGAAGACCGGTTTGTGTATCGCTTATTTTTATACCGCACAAAAGCCTGAAAACCGCCGAGGTTGTATGGTTGCCGAAGCGGCTTCTTTTGGGCACGTGTTCAAGGTTAAAATTGCGGCAGCCGAGCACCATTTTGTTTTCTTCTACCGCGTTTACGCAGGCCGTAACGTCCTTGGGAAGATGCTGACCGTCACCGTCCACCGTGACTACCTTTTCACATTCCGGGCAATGCTCGATTATGTAGGCAAAAGCCGTTTTCATAGCCGCGCCCTTGCCCTTGTTTACCTCGTGATGAATAATTACGGTATGCTCGTCCTCTTTCGGGAAAAACTTAAGGTTTTCCTTACTGCTTCCGTCATCTACCAGAATGAAATTTATAAAGCCGGCTTCTTTAAGGCCTTTTACCGTATTTTTCAGTTTTTCATCGGGGTCAAGGGAGGGTATTATTACGAAAACTTTTTCCAAAACTCCATCTTCTTTCTTTAAAGTGTGGGTAAAAAGGTGATTTTGTGCGCCAGGGTCTTTTTGCCGGAGGCGCGCAGGCGTATCATTCCCTGCTTTTTCTCTATCTCGCCGGTATGCGTCAGCCTGTCCGGGAAGCCCGCCCAGGGCTCTATGCAAACAAAATTTTTGCCCGGGAGCGACCAGATAACAAGATATTTAAAATCGGGAAATTCTATTTTTATGCGTTTGCCGTTTGTACGGTTGCGCAAAATAAGCTTTTTAGCCGCCGTGTTTTCAAAAACGAGGGAATCGTTTTGCAGATACTTTTCGTAAAGCGGCATTATTTCGGAGCGCTTTATTATCGGTAGTTTTTCTTCACCGATAAGCCCCTGCTCAATAAGGCAGGTTTCGAGGCTTTCACGGTGGGGGAAAATTATATCGTAGTTTTCCAAACCGTTTTCAAGCAGATACGATTCGTGAGAGCCGCAGGAAAAATACATCTCATCTTTTCCGGTGTTTTTCACGGTGTATTTTACGGTAATACTCTGACGAAGCAGGGTAAATGTAACCCTGAAAATAAAATCAAAGGGATATTTTTTCCTGGTTTCTTCATTGCTTTTAAGCTCCAAAACCGCGTGGCGGCGGTCCTTTTCTATAACCGCGAATTCCGCCGTTTTTGCAAAACCGTGCTTATCGCAGAGGTATTCCTCGCCCTTATAGGTGAAGCCGCCGTTTTTAAGCCCTCCGCAAAAGGGAAAAAGCGTAGGCGCAGTTCCCTCCCAGGAGCCCTGCTCACCCTGCCAGAGCTTTTCTTCGCCGTCCAGCAGAATGCTTTTGAGCTCTGCTCCCACCGGTTCTATTTTAACGCTCAAATGCTTGTTTTTCAGTTTTATCATTGTTTCACCGCGCATTGCATATTATTTCGATTATATTATATAT
>JAGHTJ010000016.1 GCA_018065375.1 Candidatus Equinaster intestinalis
GGGTAGCTGCTATATTTTGAAAATCCGTCCGATAGGCGGAATGGAGATTACAGAATAATAAAATTCCCGAAGAAAGGATATTTCTTCGGGAGTTTTTGTAATTGTTAAAAAAACGTAACATTTTATGATTTTCTATTGATAACTAAAGAACAGTGTAATATAATATTTTTGTAGAATTATAAAATATTTTGGGGATATTTGGAAATGGCAAAAAATAAGTCGTACGATTTCGAAAACGATTATGATATATACAGCTCTGCTTCGCATGTAAAAGGCAGGCAGTCGGGAAGGTCGGTACCTGCTAAAAAAAGAAAGAAAAAGAAGAAGCATACCGGCAGAAAAATATTTGTTTTTTTGCTCGTGGTAGCCATTCTTCTCGGAGCCGCATATTACGGCATAAACTACTATGTAGATAATCTTCTAAACGAAAATACAAACCATAATGAATCCTATAATAAGGGCAATGTTTCGGCAAATACCGAAGTTTTTGATGACAGTATCACCAATATCGCCCTTTTCGGTATCGACCCGAGAGAAAATACCTTCAAAGGTCGGTCGGACGCTATAGTTATACTTACGGTTGATAAAAAAAGAGACAAGATAAAAATGACCTCAATCGCAAGGGATACCTATGTAAATATCGAGGGTAAGAAAAAGGATAAGCTTACCCACGCCTACGCCTACGGCGGCGCAGAGCTTGCCGTAAAAACCCTTAATCAAACCTTTGACCTTGGTATAAAAGATTATGTTACGGTAAACTTTTTCGGCTTTGCCAAGATAATTGATTATGTTGGCGGTGTTGATATTGATGTAGACCAAAAAGAAAAGCAGGTAATGAACGATAACTATATTTCGTGGATAAACTCCTACGGAATTAAGTGTGATTATATTACCAAAACCGGCAAACAGCATTTAAACGGCGGTCAGGCGCTTGCCTATTCGCGTAACCGCTATACCGGCGGAGATACCGCAAGAGGCACAAGGCAAAGAGAGGTTCTTTCGGAGGTTTTCGATAAGGTTAAAGAAATGGGCATCGGCGAAATTCCGGAGCTTGTAAGAATAGGCCTTAAAAACAGCGAAACCTCACTTTCTCCGGACGAAATAAAGGAGCTCGGCAGTTGGGCGTTGCTCAATAGCCCCACAATAGAGGATTTGAGCCTTCCGGACGATGAATGTAATCCCAAGGAGGGTAAGGCGGCATATATCGGCAAACCATGGTATTATCAGTATGACCTTGATATAGCAACCGAAAAAATCCACGGCTTTATAACCGAAGAAGGTAAATACGCCGAGGGGCAGAAGAAAAAGTAATATATTTCCGATAAATATTTTTGGGAGATGTTTTTATGGAGGAAGAAAGGGTGATTACTGCGCAGAATGATGATTACGCTGTAAGCAGACGCGGCGGTAAGCATCAGAAAAAGAAGCCCCGAAAAGAGAAAAAGCATAAAAAGTTAAAGGTTTTTCTTATAATCGTGTCGATTATACTCGCGTTAATTTTGCTTGTTGCACTTGCGGGTAACTTGTATTTGAATTCGCTTTTAAATAACAATATAAACCGAGATGAAACATATAACGAAAATGAACTCGGAGTCAATGAAAATGCTTTAGGGGAAGACGGTGCAAATATCACAAACATTGCTTTGTTCGGTATAGATTCGCGCCAGGATTCCTTTAAAGGTCGCTCCGATTCAATAATAATTCTTTCGATTGATAAGGAAAGAAATAAGATTAAAATGACCTCCCTTGCGAGGGATAGTTATGTTTCGGTTGACGGTCACGATAAAACAAAACTCGGTCATGCATACGCCTATGGCAGAGCACAGCTTGCCGTAAAAACCATAAACCAAAACTTTAATATGAATATAACCGATTATGCTACCGTAAACTTTTTCGGTTTTGCGCAAATGATTGATTATATCGGCGGATTAGACCTGAATATCAGCGAGAGCGTATTTAACGAGATAAACGGAATGTCAAGCGGGGAAGACGGCGAGGAGATTTTCTCCTACGAAAAGCTTCCCGGAACAGGTATGCAGCATTTAAACGGTAAGCAGGCTCTTTCTTATGCCAGAACAAGGCACCATACCGGCGGAGATTTGGCAAGAGCCGGCAGGCAGCGTGATGTTCTGAACGCCTCTCTTAAAAAAGCACGCGAAATGGGAATCGGCCAGTTGCAGGACCTTATAAAGATGGGTCTTCAAAACTGCCAGACCTCGCTTACGGTAGACGAAATCAAGGAGCTCGGAGCTTGGGCGCTTCTTAATTCACCGACCATAGAAACCTACGCTGTTCCGGATAGCGACTGTCATCCGAAATCGGGTAAAGATTGCTATATCGGTAAAACCTGGTATTATATTTACGATATAGATATAGCCACACAAAAAATACACGATTTTATAACAGAAAAGGGTACATATAAGCCTAACTGATTTTTGATAGGAATAATTTTGTTTGACTTTTCCGAGTAATCAGGTATACTAAATTCAGGAGATGAAAAAATGGAAGAAAACAAGAATTTGGAAGAAATAGCCAATGAAATAAATACGGATACAGCCGATGAGACTGTTTCGGATTCTGAGGCTCAAAGAGCAGAACAGCAGCCGGAAGCAGAAGAAGCGGCGGCAGAGCAGGCGGCAGAAGATACTCAAGCAGAAGCTTCTGAAGATATGGAGGATATTGTGAGCCATTCGCCCAAGAAAAAACATAAGAAGCTTAAAATTATTTTGATAATAATTTCGGTGTTGCTTATTCTTGCGATTGCCGCAGGCATCGTGGGTAATATGTATATAAACCATTTTTTAAATGAAAATGTCAATAGAGATAATTCTTTTAACGAAAATAATCTCGGTATAAATTCCGAGGTGTTTAAGGACGAAAGTGAAACTTCCGACCCCGATGAAGGCGATAATAAGTATGAAAATTTTGACGGTTGTATAAATATCGCTTTGTTTGGTCTTGATACTCGTAGTGATGGCTTTAAAGGCAGGTCGGACAGTATTATTATTCTCACAATAGATAAAAAACGTAATAAAATTAAAATGACATCACTTGCGAGAGACAGTTATGTAGCGATTGACGGTCATGGAAAGAGCAAATTAGGTCATGCCTACGCCTATGGTAATGCCGAACTTGCAGTAAAGACCATAAATCAAAGCTTTAATATGGATATTAAAGATTATGTTACGGTTAATTTTTTCGGATTTGCAAAATTGATAGATTATTTGGGTGGAATTGATGTATACATCGATCCAAAGGTGTTAAATGAAGTTAATAATATGTCAGGCGGGGAATTGGGAGAAGCTTTTGAATATGAAGCTATCCCGGGAACGGGCAAGCAACATCTTAATGGCAAACAGGCATTATCTTACGCTCGAACACGTCATAATACCGGCGGAGATTTAGGAAGAGCTAGTAGGCAAAGAGAGGTTTTAGATGTTTCTTTGCAAAAGGCTCGAGAGTTGGGAATAGGTAATCTTACCGAGTTCATAAAAATCGGTCTTCAGAATTCTCAAACCTCGCTTACGGTAGACGAAATCAAGGATCTCGGCACATGGGCGCTTTTAAATGAGCCTACAATTGAAACCTATGCTGTTCCGGATAAGGATTGTCATCCGAAATCGGGTAAGGATTGCTATATCGGTAAAACATGGTATTATATTTACGATCTTGATATTGCAACCAAAAAAATTCATGATTTCATTAAAGAAGAGGGCACGTATACCCCTCCGGTAACGAGTGAAAATCCGTAACGGGTTGCCACTTGCAAATTTTGGCAAAAGAAATTTATATTATTATGATTATGGCGCGAGGAAACTCGCGCCTTTTTTATCCCTATTAAAACTAATATCAAAAGGTATGGCATCAGTCCGTTTTTGGAGGTGGTTTGCTTTTTGCATTCCGGATAAATCTTGTTGCATTTTAGATAAATCCTGCACGTTTCGTGTAAAATTTAATCCTTGCATAGCCGCCTTTTGTATGGTAAAATAAGGCTGAAAGGCGGTAGTGCTATGTTGGAAGAAAAAATATTCAAGGCAATGCGATATGTTGAAAGAAAACCGGCAAATTTCGATGAAAATGAAAAATATCCGGTTTTAATATACCTTCACGGTGCGGGAACGCGAGGTGGCGATATAAACCATTTAAAGCAGAATTTTATTTTCGGCGTCCTCGATAAATTTACCGACTTTCCGTTTGTGGTGATAGCTCCACTTTGTGAGGGCAGTACGTGGTTTGATTACGGCGAAACCCTGCGCGAATTTTCGCGTTTTATACAAACCGTTTCCTATTGTGATGAAACTCGTATATATCTTGCGGGAAACAGTATGGGCGGCTTCGGAACATGGGCGCTTGCTTTAAGTATTCCCGAGGTTTTCGCGGCGGCGGTTCCGATTTGCGGAGGCGGAACCTATTGGGATGCCGGCAGACTTTGTAATGTTCCTATATGGGCGTTTCACGGTGGAAAAGACGATATTGTTCCGCTTGATGAATCTGTAAGAATGGTAAACGCCGTAAATAAATGGGGCGGAAATGCCCGCCTTACGGTTTATGAGAATAACGGCCACGATGCCTGGACCGATACATTTTCCAATCCCGAGCTTTATAAATGGCTTTTGTCGAACACCAAACAGTCGGCAAAAATTAAAAGCTTTGAAAACGACCAAAAGAAATACGGTTAAAGATTAAAAATAATTGAAAAGAGGTAAAATTATGTTTTGTAAAAAATGCGGTTTTGAATTTAATGAGGGAGTAGAATACTGCCCGCAGTGCGGAGCACAGCAAACACCCGAATATGATGCGGAATTCGGTGAAAAGCCTGATGATTTGAATATACCTTTTGAGGCAGTTCCGAGCACGCTTTCCGATAAGGTAACCGAGCTTGTTTCGAGCGGACTCTTTTTGGCGGCCACGATACTTGCAACCGTTTCGGCAGTATTGAACTCATTATCGGGCGGTATTGATTTAAGTATACTTTATGCAATATTTATGTGGACGGCGTATGCCTCTGCAAAAAAAGGCAAAGTAACTTATAATAATATACGCAATATAAGCGGAATGCTTTTTGCTGAAAAAATAATACTTATAGTATCTTCTGCTTTAATAGGATTTGCCGGAATTGTTGTTTCGCTTTTGGGTAATATAGTTGACGGATTTTCCTTTAAGGAGGATTTTGTCCGGGAGTTTGAATCGGCCTTGGAGCAGGGCGGAGTAAACAGTAATGAGTTTTTAGGCGAGCTTTCCGAAATTTTCGGAAAAGTAGATATGAAAACCTTTTTGGATGTCTTTGTAAAGGCCATCGGAATAATAGCAATAATAGTTGCAGTCGGTATGTTGCTTGTTGCGATTTTCGGAATCGGCAGTATTCATAAATGCGTAAAAACCACCTACGAGGGAATGAGAGACGGCAACGAAAATATTCAAAAATTAACTGCCTGCAGGGGTTGGTTGATGACCTTTGGAATTGTCGGATGTTTGTCTGTGCTATCAAATATCGGAACGGATAATATAACCGGATTGATTGCAGGCGGCGCGTCTGCAGCGGCGTATATAATCGGTTTTGTACTTGTGGGTAACCTGAAGGAAAAACTTGATTGAAAGCAAAAGAATTTTAAATAATGCTGAATTTAAAAATACTGAATAATAAGATGTCTAATGCAGTATCAGCAAACTTAAAAGCATCAACGATATAAGCGGGCAGAATGTAAAAATCCGGAGGAGAAAATGGTAAATCACCCTTATAATGCAGAAGCTTATAATTCTGTATTTCAGTCTGAATTTTATAAGCTTCTGGGTGTGTGAATTGCTCTCTTGGTTGTAATGATTGCCTTGATTCTTTACTGCATATTTGATGTAAAGGATAATAAGAAAAAGAAATTTCCGTATGTGCAGTTGGTGCTTTGCTCCATTGTTGCCGTGTTTTTAATGAGCTCTTATGGCGTCTCGTTTTTTAAGTATTCAAAAGATATAAGCGAAAAAGCCATATACAGTATGAAGGCCTCGCAAGCGTTGAAAAAAGACGAAAGGTTGTTTTCGGCGGTATACCTACATGGTATTATGAGTATTATATAACCTTCGAAAATAACGGAGAGCAGGTAGAACTGTTCACCAGAAAAGATTATAAAATAGATGGTAAACTTGAAAAACTGTATGTGGTTTACGCCAAAAATTCGGGCGAAATTTTGGAACTTGAAAAATGATAAATGCGGAAAAATTCAGAAAAGTAAAATTTCTCTTGACAAATAGGAAAAACTATGATAGATTAAATTTCCTTCGCCAAAAAATCACCGAAAGAAATGGATAGTATGAAAGAATATACTAAAGCGGAACTTGAAAAGCTGGAGGAAATGATAGGGGAATACGCTCTCGAGGAGGATAAAATAACCGAGCTGCCGGATGAATTCCCCACTAAAGAGTAAAATACGGCGGCCCGCAAGGACAGCTGTTTTGCGATTGCTCTAAAAATGTAAAGCGAAAGGAATTAAGTGTGACACAAGAAGAGAAAAAGTGGTTAGATGAGCAACTGGAAGGATACAATCCAAAAACAGAAAACCCCGAGGAGCTCAATCGGGACCCGGAAGAATTGAAAAAACTTAAAAAATAAATAACAAAAATCAAAACCAAAAGCCCTGACGTAATGCCGCAAGTTCTTAAG
>JAGHTJ010000156.1 GCA_018065375.1 Candidatus Equinaster intestinalis
CACAACATTCTGCTTATCGGGCCTCCCGGTTCGGGAAAAAGCATGCTTGCCAAACGTTTCCCCACCATTTTACCCGAAATGACCGAGGAAGAATCCCTCGAAACCACAAAAATTCACTCAATAGCCGGAATTTTAGATTCACAAAATCCCATGGTAATCGAGCGCCCCTTCCGCTCACCGCATCACACCATTTCGGCTGTAGCGCTATCGGGCGGCGGAACCGTGCCACGTCCCGGAGAAATTTCGCTCGCCCATAACGGCGTGCTGTTTTTAGACGAGCTTCCCGAGTTCAACCGCGATTCGATGGAAGCTATGCGCCAGCCGCTTGAGGACGGCAAAATCACCATTTCCCGCGTTGCCGGAACACTTACATACCCCTGCAGTATTTCACTTGTTGCGGCGATGAATCCCTGCCCCTGCGGATTTTTCGGGCACCCAACAAGAAAATGCACCTGCTCGCAAAAAATGGTTTCAAAGTACCTAAACAAGGTGTCGGGTCCTTTGCTTGACCGAATTGATTTACATATTGAGGTGCCTCCGGTTGAATTCGGAGAGCTCACCGCCCCTGCTCAAACAGAAGAAACCTCGGCACAAATAAGGGAACGTGTAAACCGTGCCCGAAAAATACAGACCGAGCGTTATAAAGGCACCGAAATCACCTGCAATGCGCGGCTTACTCCGAAGATGCTTCGAGAATACTGTATTTTAAGCGAAGACGCCGCATTACTCCTGCAATCGTCATTTGATACTCTCGGTATGTCGGCGCGTGCCTACGACAGAATTTTGAAGGTTTCGCGCACCATAGCCGACCTTGACGAAAGCGAAAGCATAGAACTAATCCACGTAGCACAGGCAATACAGTTCAGAAGCCTTGACAGAAAATATTGGGGAGAATAAACAAACTGAAAAACCGCCTTTCAAGGCGGTTTTTTGTTATATAAAAATTTAATTTACTGCATCAGTTAAGCTTCAAGGCATCTTCATTAAACATATTGATAGAATTATCGAGAATCGGCTTTTTGGTTTGAAGCCAGGTATTCAGTTGAGTTGAGCTGATATACTTTCTAATCAAAAAGTCAAACGGACTTCCAAACTCCCCGCTGTAATCAAGGCAACCGTTGTTGGTTGTTGAGCGGTTTTCGATGGCGAGCACGTCCATATAACAATCCTTGGTTTGCTGACTGTAGAAATAACCGTACGGATTGGTTTCCTTATCATAAATCGAAAGGTCGCAATTATCCAAATTGCAAATCCAAGCAAGGAAATACGGAACTGCTTTGGGGTTCTTGGCAGCTTTGGGGATACCGAATGCCGTCCATTCTCCTATCGGCAGGCAGTACTCTGCATCTTCCCACTTCGGGTGCGGAACTACCGCAAAATTTCCTCTTCTGCGCATTTTCGGGAAAATACTATCATTGGTAGTTTGTGCGCCGCGGACAATCGAAGCGGACATAGAGCCGAACAAGGTTTGTTGTTTAATAAGGTCAACACCATCGTTAATATTGGTGAAAAGGTTGGCGGCGATGCCGTCAAGCGTAAACCTCCAACCCTTAAGATTGTTCTCATTGAGAAGGTCAAGCTCGTATGTACCGTCCGGATGGCGAATAGTAAAGCTGCCGCCTCTTGTAACACAGGGAGCGTTGTAAGGCCAAAGGCAAGCGCCGATATAATCTGTTCCCTGCTCTACCCAAGTGGTAGTCATTTCCTTCATTTTATCCCATGTCCACTTGCCGTTTTTCCACAAGGTCCAGGGGTCTTCAAAGCCCATCGTTTCCATTGTGGAGGGGTTGTAAACAAGCAGGTCTGCCATCATATAATGTGTATAAAAAAGGTTTACGCCGTAGCATTTTTCACCGTAGGAATAGGTCTTTGATATGCTTTGGTCCCATTCTTTCCCGCTGAAATCATACCCGGTACAGCTAATCGGCTGTAAAAGCTTCATCATACCGATACTCGAGCTTCGCATACGAAGAACATCGGGAGTTTCGCCAACGGTAAGCATACCGGCGACAAGGTCAACATATTTTGAATAATTAACTATACGTACCTCGACATCTATTCCGGTTTTTTCTTCAAACTGTGCGATAAGCTTTTCTTCGGGCAAACCGGTTATATCCTCCCAGTTATACCAGGTAAGCTTGGTGTTTTTGAGCTCCTCGGGCATAGAATCGAGAACGGCCTCGGAATCTAAAACATAATCTTTTAAAGCCTCGCTTATTTCATTTTCGGGCTTATCGGTGGTAGCGGTATTTTCGCCACCTCCGCAGGCTGCGGAAGAAGCAACAATAAACAATACAATAAGTAGTAATACGAATCTTTTAATATGAGTCATTTTAATCACCAAAATAATATTAACACAAATTACTTTGCAGGTCAATATTCTGAATTT
>JAGHTJ010000167.1 GCA_018065375.1 Candidatus Equinaster intestinalis
AAACCGCAGAGCAACGGCCATAAGGTAGCTGTTATAGGCTCGGGCCCGTCCGGTCTTACCTGCGCGGGTGACCTTGCCAAAAAAGGCTATGAGGTTACTATTTTTGAGGCTTTGCACCTTGCAGGCGGCGTACTTGTTTACGGTATTCCGGAGTTCCGTCTGCCCAAAGATATTGTAAGAACCGAAATAGAGGGTCTTAAGAATTTGGGTGTTAAAATCGAAACAAATACGGTTATCGGCAGAACAATAACCATTGATGAGCTGATGAACGAGCAGGGCTTCGAGGCGGTATTTATAGGCTCGGGAGCCGGCTTGCCTAAATTTTTGAAGGTTCCGGGTGAAAACCTCAAGGGAGTTTATTCCGCAAATGAGTTCTTAACGAGAATTAACCTTATGAAGGCATATCTTGAAAATAGCGATACACCGGTTCAGCGTGCTAAAAGGGTTGCGGTTGTAGGCGGCGGTAACGTTGCGATGGACGCCGCTCGCTGTGCAAAAAGACTCGGTGCGGAGGTTTATATCGTTTACCGCAGAGGTATGGAGGAATTGCCCGCCCGTAAGGAAGAAATTGAGCATGCGATTGAGGAAGGCATCATTTTCAAAACCCTCACAAACCCGGTTGAAATTCTCGGCTATTATAATGAAAATGACCGCAGAGATATTAAAAACGGCAGTGTAAAGGCAATTAAATGCGTTGAAATGGAGCTCGGAGAGCCCGATAGCTCCGGCAGACGCCGCCCGATAGTAAAGGAAAACAGCGAGTTTACCATTGATTTGGAGTGCGTTATTATGGCGCTTGGAACCTCGCCCAACCCCCTCATTAAATCTACAACCGAGGGACTCGATACCGAGAGCTGGGGCGGAATTATCGCCGATGAAGCTACGGGACAGACCTCCCGCGAGGGTGTATTCGCCGGCGGAGATGCCGTAACCGGTGCCGCTACCGTAATTTTGGCAATGGGCGCGGGCAAAAATGCCGCCGCGGCTATTGACGAATACATACAGTCTAAATAAATGAACGAGTTGCTTTTAATAATATCGGTTCCGCTCGTTTTCGGCGGTGCCTGCCTTGCCTATAAATTTTTCGGCAAGGGCGGACTTTATGCCTATATCGCCGTGTCAACGGTGCTTGCAAATATAGAGGTTTTGCTCCTTGTAAGGGCTTTCGGAATTACCCAAACACTCGGAAACGTCCTCTTCGCCGCCATTTACCTTTGCACCGATATTTTAAGCGAAAACGAGGGCAAAAAGAGTGCGCAAAAGGGCGTTGTAATCGGTCTGCTTTCGAGCGTGTTTATGCTTGTTGCAAGCTTTTTGTGGCTTTCCTTTGAGCCACAAAATCCCGATACCTTTGCCGCCTTTAAAACAATATTTTCGGCAACGCCGAGGGTAATCGCGGCGTCCCTTGCGGCGTATGCGGTATCGCAGTCGCTCGATGTGTTTTTGTATCATCGTTTTTGGAAAATCACCGAGCAAAAAAGCGGAAGCCGAAGAAGGTTTTTGTGGCTTCGCAATAATGCCGCTACACTCATTTCCCAGATAATCAATGCCGTTTTATTTAATTTTGCGGCATTCTACGGAATTTATGATTTGAAAACACTCCTTGTTATCACCCTTTCGAGCTATCTTATTTATATCGTTACGAGCATTCTGGATACTCCTTTTGTATATATTTCCAGAAAAATCAAGGATAAATCAAACTAATTCCCTTTTGTTTATTGACTTTAAGTCTTTAAAGACTTATTATATTTAATGTAAAAATTTTTTAAGAGGTGTTTTAAATGGAAAATGTTGCTGAAAAAATTGCCGAATACGGTGTTGTTCCGGTAATTAAGCTCAACAATCCCCAAAGAGATGCTCTGCCCCTGGCAAAAGCACTCATTGACGGTGGTCTGCCAGTAGCCGAGGTTACCTTCCGTGCGGCAGGTGCGGCAGATGCTATCAAAATGATTCATGAGGCTTACCCCGAAATGATTATCGGTGCAGGTACGGTTCTCACCAACGAACAGATTGACCAGGCAGTTGAAGCCGGTGTTCAGTTTATCGTTACCCCCGGCCTTGATGTTGACCTCGTAAAATACGCCCAGTCGAAGGGTATTCCGCTTTTCCCGGGTTGTACTACTCCTACCGATTATCATCAGGCATTTAAGCTCGGCCTTTCAACCGTTAAGTTCTTCCCGGCAGAGCAGTCGGGCGGTCTTGCGAAGATTAAGGCAATTCGTGCCGTATTCCCCGGCTTTAAGGTAATGCCTACCGGCGGTATCAACCTTAAAAACCTCGCAGATTACATAGCCTGCGATATAATTTGTGCCTGCGGCGGTTCCTATATGGTAAGCGCAGACCTTATTGATAACGGCAAGTTCGATGAAATTACAGAGCTTTGCAAAAAGTCACTTGAAATTGTAAAGGAGACAAGAGAGAAATGCCAAAAATAGTTACTTTCGGCGAAATAATGCTTCGCCTTGCTCCCAACGGATATTACAGATTTTTCCAGGACGACCAGTTGCAGGCAACCTTCGGTGGCGGTGAAGCCAATGTTGCGGTTTCCCTTGCAAACTTCGGTATGGATGCCGCTTTTGTTACCAAACTTCCCGCTCATGCAATAGGTCAGGCGGCAGTAGATTCTCTGCGTTATTTCGGTGTTGATACCAAAAATATCACCCGCGGCGGAGATAGAGTAGGTATATATTTCCTTGAAAAGGGTGCATCGCAGAGAGGCAGCGTTTGTATTTACGACCGCGCTCATTCCGCAATTTCAGAGGCTACCACCGCTGATTTTAACTGGGATGAAATTTTCGAGGGCGCTGATTGGTTCCACTTTACCGGTATCACTCCCGCACTCGGCGGCAACCTCGTTGAAATCTGTAAGGAGGCTTGTATCGCCGCTAAAAATCACGGCGTAAAGGTTTCCTGCGATTTAAACTACAGAGGTAAACTCTGGACCCGCGACCAGGCTCGCGCGGCTATGACCGAGCTTTGCAAATATGTTGATGTTTGCATTTCAAACGAAGAAGATGCAAAGGATGTATTCGGTATTGAGGCTGAAAACACCGATATTTACGGCGGTAAGCTCAATAAGGACGGTTACAAGTCGGTTGCAAAGCAGTTGGCTGATAAATTCGGCTTCGAAAAGGTTGCAATTACACTTCGTACCTCGATAAGCGCCAATGATAACGATTGGGCGGCTATGCTTTATGACGGTACCGATTATTGCTTCTCGAAAGAATATCACCTGCATATTGTTGACCGCGTAGGCGGAGGAGACAGCTTCGGAGCAGGTCTTATCTATTCCTTGCTTTCCGGAAAATCTACCGCAGAGGCTATTGAATTTGCGGTTGCGGCATCGGCTCTCAAGCATTCTATTGAAGGCGACTTCAACAGAGTACGTGTTGCCGAGGTTGAAAAGCTCGCCAAGGGCGATGGCTCGGGAAGAGTACAGAGATAAATTCCGAATATCTAAAAAAAGCGGTGTGTAATTTGCTTACACACCGCCGTTTTTATTCATTAAAATATGTGTCGATAAAGTATCGCCCTACCGTTCCGAGCAGTTTTATGGCATCGCCGTAGAGCGGCTCGGGAAACATCTTCCAGGCGTTTTGGGCCTCGAAATTGAGGGCTCCGCTGTAGCCGATATTTACGAGCGCCTTCATAATTCTGTCCCAATTTGAAATTCCCGAAAAGGGGAGGGTGTGGCTGTCGTGCAGGCCATCGTTGTCGTGCAGATGAACTGCCGCTATTTTACCCTTCAAGGCGGTTATACCGTTTACCGGGTCGGAGCCGGTGAGGACGGCATGACCGGTATCAAAACAAAATCCGAAAAGCTCACAGCCGGCAAGTTGGTTCAGCTCGTCTATCCAAAGGCTTACCGTGCTCCAGTTACTGCAGGCGGCGCCGTATATCTTGCCCTTGTCGGCATACCACATATTTTCGAGGCAGGCGGTAATATTGTACTTTTTAAGGGTTGGAATTAAGGACTCAAAAACCTCAAAGGTGAGTTCCTTTACATATTCCTCGCTCCATGCGCCCGGAATACCGCTGAAAACCGGGTGAATTACGATTTTCGGGCAGGAAAACAAAGCGGTAATTTCAATTTCCTTAAGCAGACACTCGTAAAGATATTTGTTGTATTCCTTATCATCGCTCGGCAAAAGGGTTTGGTAATGCGCGTGGGTTTGCCCGAAGACGATGCCGCTTTCATCTGCGGCGGCTTTTATTTCGCGAAAATAGTCAAGCATTTCTTCTTTCGGCAGGTCAAGAACCCTTAAGGGCAATTTTTTCCGAATATTTTCCTGAATTACAACTGCATTGAACCCGAAATCCACTGCCTCAAAGCCCGAAGCCGCTAAAATCGGGAAGTATTTTCGCGCCGATTCACCGTCAGTTATAAGGTCACCCGTTTGGGTGCTTAAAAGTATTTTGCTCAAATTTACCGCCTCTTAAAATACGTAAGGTTCCTTACGTACAATATATTTTTATATTTCAAGTTTATTTATCCCATCACAAAGCAGGTGAGTATGAGATAGATTATATACACCGAAAGCAGTGTTATGCCCTGCCAGCGGCTGAATTTCTTTTGAATGAGTGCCGGTACTACGGCGATTGCTCCAACCACCAATGCGGCGGGGAGGTCGAGAATTGCGGTCTGCATAGACTCTACCGGGAGCGCCTTGCCCGAAATTATGGAGGAAAGCGGCATTATGAGGGTTAAATCCATAATATTTGCTCCGATGATATTGCCTACCGATAAATCGGATTGCTTTTTGCGTATTGCCGTAAGGGTTGTGATAAGCTCGGGAAGGGAGGTACCTACCGCCACTATCGTAACCCCGATTATGCGCTCGGAAATGCCGAAAAGTCGCGCAAGCTCGCTTGCGTTATCAACCAAAAGTCTCGCGCCTACCACGATGCCTGCCGCGCCCACTATAAACTTTGCGATGTTTATAAATACCGTTTTGCCGTCCTTTTGAACCTCTTCTTTTTCCGCATTTTTATTTTCAAGCATATTACGTCTTGCCGAAGCAACGTTTTCGTAAATGAAAATGCCGAAAATCACGAGAAGTCCCACACAAAACCAAAGGCTGATACTGCCCGTAAGTCCGCAGGCAACAATAACAGCGGCGGCAACCAGCATCAAAATTGATTTTGTAAGATAATCTCTGCGTTTTATAACGCTCGGCATAAAGATAAGGGAAAGCGCCATTATAAGGCCGATATTTGCCGTAACACTGCCTACGGCATTGCCGATTGACATATCAACCTTACCGTCAACCGCCGCCATAACCGAAACCAGCATTTCGGGGAGGGTTGTGGCAACACTTACTACGGTTGCGCCGATGATAAGCTTGGGTATACCGCTTACCTCGGCTATCCAGCTTGCCGCGTCAACAAACCAGTCTCCGCCCTTTACAACGAGAACTATTCCTACAATAAAAAGTAAAACCGTTACAAAAATTTCCATAAAAACCTCCTGATTTAAAAAGAAAAACTCAAGTATGCAAAACCATACTTGAGTTTGTTTTAAAATCGCTCATCGTATAGCCTTGCAGTTATAAGATGAGTCTCGCAATTTAAAACAAGCCAGACTGTAATATTACAGACGAGATTGTTGACTTGCTACGCTAAGCGCTTGCTACTCCCTCACAGGACCTTATTATTATACCACGAAAAAGAATAAAGTCAACCGTGAATTAAATTGTACCGGTAACTGTTACGGTGGCAGTACCGGGAACGGTGGTGATAACGCCGGTTGTTTCGTCCTGATTGTAGGTTGCGGCGGGAACGGTAATCTGACCTGCATTGGTTGCAAAAACGCCGGTGGCGTCATTGTAGGTGTACTGTGCGGGCGAGGTCCACTGTGTTCCGTTGTAGGTTACGGCGAGATTGGAAAGTCGCGGAGCGAAGGTGTCGTTGATTACGGCATCGGTAACTGCCTCGTTGCCGGTGTTCTGAATGGTAAAGGTGTAGGTTATGCGGCTGTTGTCCCTTACGGCTACCGGCGAAATGCTCTTAAGAATTGCAAGGGCGGGAGCAACCTCAACCGGAAGAGTGGCGGCAGTTGTTATCGGAGCCACTAAATCGGCGCTTGTAACGGTTGCCTGATTGTTGATTATACTGCCCTGCTCGAGGGGAGTAAACTCGTTGGGAGTTGCCTCATAAATAAGAATGGCATTTGAGCCGGCGGGCAGGTTTATACCCGAAATTGTGAGGGGCTGATTTGCCGTTACGGCGGGTGCCGGTTGTAAAACACCGTCTATGAAAAGTCTTACGGTACCTTCACGGTAATCGAGCGGGAACACATTGCCGGCATCTGCATTGTATTCGCCGAGGTTATCGGTTACGGTAATGCCGTTTATATCAGTTGTGCCGGAGTTTACAAGGGAAAGCGAATAGGTTACATCGCCGTCCGGAGCATAGGCTACCGAAACGGGGGTTTTTACGGCGGTTACGGTATCGAGAATTTCACCGAATGTTATATTGGAAAGTGCAACGTTGCCGCCGTAGGACAACCTTGCCTGGTTAGTAAATGTTGCCATTTGAATTCCTCCTGATTCTTTAAAATAGCGGGAAACCGCTACTACAGTATATGAAATTTCCGCATAGTGAGTTACTTATTGACTTTAAGGAAATTTTAGGTGATAATAAGGTTGGGCGGTGAGAATATGATACCCTTAAGGCAGGATGAATACGGACTGTATTTTTATATCGAAAAGGGCGGCGAAACTTTGGCTTTTCCCTTTAAATCGGGAAAGTTTTCCTTTTTCGGTATAGATTTTTGTTGTTCTTTAAAGGAAAATAACGGGGTTTTGGAGGTACGTACCGAATATTCCGCCAAAACGCCGGTAAGGCTCGAACGGTTCGGACTTCGCCTCGGGATTGACTGCTATATGGAAAAATATCCCGAATGGGAAGAAAAGTTTTTCCCAACCGCCTTAAGATGTGAAAAGCAGGGATTTTGGTCCTGCTTTTGTTCGCCGAGCGGCAAAATGCTTTCGGTTTGTTCGGGCTCGGATATAGTCAGCTGGAAAAACGAGTATAATAAAGCCGTTTACGGCTCTGCTTTAGATGTGGGGCATCGAATTTATACCTCGAGCGTTGAGTTTATAAATACATATAAACAGCCCTCCCGCCACCCGGAAAGCCCAAAAACGGTATTTGAAAAAAGAGAAGCGGTTTTGTTTTATTCCTATGTTTCGGATAAAAAAGAACTTGCCTGCTTCGTGAAAAAATATGCGGGCATAATACTGCCCGATTTGGAAAAATATTCCTATGAGCCATGGGAAAACGCCCAAATTTGCGGGAAAACGGTAAAGCTTGATATAGGGGTAAACACCTTCACTTTGCCGAATACGGCGCAGATAAAGCTCTATAAAAGAAAAGATTGGTTCGATTATCTTCGCGCGGCGGCGAAATTCACCGAAAAATGCCAGCAAAAGGGCGGCTCACACTGTGAAGCGTGGTACGGATTTTTTACATTGTGCCTTTATGCTAAAGAGCTCGGAAATTCGGAATATACTCAAAAGCTTACTGCAAAATTTGATGCGTTTTTTGAGAATATGACAGTAAACGGTCATTTTAAAAGGGAAGCTCTGCCCGAAAGACTGCAAAATTTATCCTCGATGGTTTCTCTGCTTACCGATTTTTATACCCTTACCGGGAAGGAAAAATATCTCGATTTTGCCGAAATAACGGCGGCGGATTTGATGAGCAGACAGATAAATGACGGAAGCTTTGTTTGCGATAACACCCATTATACCTGCGTGATTTATCCCGCAAAATCTCTGCTTGAGCTTTATGAGGTATGCAAAAAGGCGGGCAGAAAATCGGCAAAAAAGTATTATGAGTCTGCCGCGGCGGCGGTGGCAAACCTCGATTTGCTCAAAGGTAATATCGGAACCGAGGGCGAACAGACCTTTGAGGACGGTATGATTTCCTGCGAGGTTTTACAGCTCGGATTTTTCGCATTGCGCACGCAGGATAAAAAGCTTCGCGAAAAATATACTGTTACCGCCGAGCAGATGTTAGAGAAGCATCGTGCATTAGAGCAGAATTTTCTGCCCGATTGCCGTATGCGGGGAGCAACACTTCGCTTTTGGGAGGCAAGGTATGATTTGAATTATTTCGTAAATGCCGTAAGCGCTCCGCACGGCTGGACAAGCTGGAAAACCTACGCCGTATATTATCTCTATCTGCTTACCGGAAAACTCGAATATCTGCGGGATTTAATGGATACCGTATGCGCGTGTATGCAGTGTGTGGCGGAGGACGGCAGACTCTTTTGGGGCTTTATTGCCGACCCGTGTGTGGTGGGAAAAAGTATAAAGAAATCCGAAAAAATCGAATTTGAAACAAGAGTGGCAGGGGAGGAGTATCTGCCGATGATTTCGGATTGGTACCGGCAGGGCGAAAATGAGCTTAAATGCCAATATATAAAAAATCCCGAAAACCCCGATGAGGATTTCGGCGGCAGCTGTGATAACGATGTGAGCGAGCATTTTAAGGCTCTGCACGAAACGGTTTTCGGCAAGGCTTTTATCCACCAAACCGAAAGCGGCGAAATACTGTATAACTGCCAAAAAAACCAAAACGGATTTGAAACGCAGGATAAATTCGTAAAAGAAATAGTGTATTTTGCAAAAGAAAAAACCGCCTTTAATTTCGGCGGTAAAAAGTATGAAGCAAAAAAGGGAATAAATATAATTGAATTATAATTCGGTTATAATTACACCTCCGCCCGTGAATTTCACGGGCGGAGGTGCTTTGAGAAATCAAAAATGGAAAAGGGGATAGATTGATAATTTAAGCGCAATGCTTATTATAGCCGCTTTTGTTTTCCGATACCTTGAGCTTTCTGCGCTTTACGGCGGCTCTGATTTTGTCTTCAAAGCGAACAAAAACATCTTCATTGAAAATGCCCCAAACCATAAATGCTACTGCAAAAGTATCTATTATTGTCTTTAAAACCAAACCTGTGCTCATCGTTATTTCTCCTTACCGAACATTTGTTCTTTTTCTTTAATC
>JAGHTJ010000010.1 GCA_018065375.1 Candidatus Equinaster intestinalis
CGATAATGCAGGCATTGTTTGGAAGGCATGCGAGCTCGGAAAGGTAGATGTCGGCGGCGGCGGTACCGTTGCAAAATATATTGCAGGTCTCGGCGTTGACACGGTAGACCTCGGTGTTCCGGTGCTTTCGATGCACGCTCCCTTTGAAACCACGGCAAAATTCGATGTTTATATGGCCTACCTTGCCATGAGCGAATTTGCAAAATAATAATAATATAATTTAAACTGTATTACGGCGCCCGCCCGGGTGCGCAAGCACCCTTCTTTTGCCCTTTAGGGCGAAAGAAAAAGACACCAAAAGGTGTCTGCGGGCGCCGGTTGTTTATATTATCACGTTTATTTAACAAAAAGCGGTGAAACAAATCTGTTTCACCGCTTTTGTTGGTTTTAATCTAAATATTCTTTATAAGAATATCGAGGAATTAGTAAAGATACTCTGTTCTGTTTACGTGATCCTTCATAAGAGCGAGGTCTGACTTATTTACCTTTGAATCGCCGGTAATATTAGCACCCTCAAAGTCAAGACCGGTTAAGGTTTCAACTCTGTTGATGTGATCTTTTATGAAAGCAACGTCTGTCTTGTTGGTTTTGCCGTTTCCGTCAGCATCGCCCAAATGTCTGAGTGCAACATCAATAGTAACATTGGCACTTGAAACGGTAACCTCTTCGGTATGAGCCGAATGACCGGGTTTTTTGAAGGTTACATTGTAGGTACCTGCAGCAATATCGGTTAATGAGTATGTTCCGCTGGTACCGGTTACGGTAGCAGTTTTAATTACCTCAGTAGAACCCTTTGCAGAAATTGATACGGTAACAGAACCGGTTTCAATATTAGTGTTTGCATAGCTTGTTACGGTACCCGAAATGGTGTAACCGGTAACAATCGGTCCAACTTCAATATGCCATGCAACAGGATTTTGTACATCAGGCTTGCCGCTTACAATAGGATAGTCGATGCAGGTCCAAAGCCCGCTAACCTTAGAAAGCAATGTGTTTTTCTGTGAAGAAGAACCATCATAGTAAACATCGGTAATCGGTGAGCCGAAAGCAAACATTGCGCCTATGCTGGTAAGCTCTTTATGAATGGTAAGAGTTGTGAGTTTTTCACAGAAATAGAATACATAGCTTGTAGTAGAGGTAACGCCCTTCGGAACTTCCATGCTTGTAATGTTATTGCAGGAAGAGAAAGCACCAAGACCGAGAGTTTTTACGCCTGCGGGCATAGAGATGCTTGAAAGTTTAGAATTTTCAAAAGCAAAATCGGAAATCTTGGTAGCAGTGCTTGCTACGGTATAGCTTCCGGTTTTTGCAGCGGGGCAAAGGATAAGGGTGGTTTTTGCCTTATTGTAAAGAACACCATTATCAGAAGCAAAGTTTGAATTGCCCGAAGCTACAGTAATCTTTTCAAGAGCAGTACAACCCTGGAAAGCGCTGGTGTTTGTATCAGCGGTGTGGGTAGTATCGATAGTAGCAACGGTTGAAGAAACCTGAACTTCGGTAAGCTTTGAACAGTTAGCAAAAGCCATGGAACCGATGTTTTTAACGCCTTCGCCCATGATAACCTTGGTTATATCGGTGCCCCAAGGAGCCTTATTGCTGGCAGTGTAGTCTGCCATTTTGCCGTTACCCGAAATGGTAAGAACGGTACCGCTTAAAGACCATGTATCTTCGCCGGTTACTTTTTCGGTTACTTCATAGCTTGCGGTAAGAGTAACAGAACTGCTGTATACATACTGACCAACCTTGGTGTTGGCATTGATAAGAGCGCCGTCATATTTCCAACCAAGGAATTTAGCACCTTCTTTTGAAGCGGTGGGAAGATTGGTCGGGAACTTTTCGTTACCGCCTACGGTATAAGTATTGTCGTCTGAAAGTGTACCGCCATCGGTATCAAATACTATGTTGTAGATAGCAGTAACGGTAAGCTTCGGAGTAAGAGCATCTATACGAAGGGGTGCAAAAGAACGGAAAGTGAATAAACCTTTTGTGGTCATACCACCTGCTCCGTTGATTAAAATGTTTTGTTCTCCGCTGCCGTCAACCCAGCCCTGAACCTTAACGCCTACGCCCTTCGGAATTACATCGCCGACTTTAACGGCTGTGCCGTCATCGCCGCGAACCCAAACGGGTGCTGCAGCACTTGCCGAAAGCATTCCAAACGGGATAGCAGCTGCTATAAGGCAAACTGCCAAAACGATTGATAACCATTTTTTCATTTGTTTTTTCCTCCTAAAAGTTTGATTTTTGTTATATGGTTATAACTTTCATCATAAAAAAGGGCAAATAACACAAAATTTAATAACATATCCGCCCATTTTTGTACGATACTGACATTATATCATACATATATAATATAATCAAGAGCTTTTTAAAGAAAATTTTCCAAAAAACAAACCCGATAATCGTTTTCAGATTATCGGGTTTAAATTTAATATCAATAAAGCGGATTCGATAAATTTATATGGTCTTTTATAAGAGCAAAGTCAACTTTATTTATTTTTCCGTTACCGTCCAAGTCCAATACATCAAATTCATATCCTTCAATAAGCTCTACTCTGTTAATATGATCTTTGATATTTGCCATATCGGCTTTGCCTGCCGCACCGTCTCCGTTGCCATCGCCTCTTAAATGTATTTCGCCATTAAAGACCACATTACGGTCAGCTACCGACACGGTGTATTTACGGGTTACATTATTCTTTTTGGAAAGGGCAACGGTATATTCGCCCGGCTCAATTTCGGGGAAATCAAATTTTACGGTATTACCGATTACTGTTTTTTCATAGATAGGCTCTTCCTCATCATTTTTATAAAACCGAACGAGTATTTCGTCGCTTTCGGAACCGAAGCTTTTTATTTCACCCGAAACGGTAATATATTCCAGCTTTTCGCCATACTCTTTGCCGCACTCTTCACAAACCGCCTTATCGGTTAATGTTGCTGTGCCGCCGGTATGCTCACCGTAATCGAATTTTTCTTCACATACTTCGCAAATATGCCAATGATGAACACCGTCTTCAATCCATTCGTTTACTATGCTATGACCCTCCATTTCACAAATAACATAATGCCATGTTGCCTTTGAGAGCCTGTTATTATAAGTGGCTATCGTTATCAGCTTTTTCATTGCGGCGGTGCCGTCATAATAAATATCATTGAGTTTAAGGCAACCGTCAAAAGCGCCTTTTTCAACCGCCGTAATGCTCGCCGGAAAGTTTATACTCGTGATTGCATAGCAGTTTTTGAAAACCTCGGTTTCTACTTTTTCTATACCGTCCGGAATATTTACATAGGAAAGCTTTTCGCATCCCGAAAAGGCAGAAGCACCGATTTCTGATACGGCACTCGGAATATTCATTGATGCGAGCGAAATACAGTTTTCAAATGCCTGGTTTTTAATTGCCGTAAGGCTAATCGGCAGGATTGCTTTTTTAAGGCTTTCGCAACCGCCGAACATTTTTGCCGGAAGCACGGTTACGCCCTCGGGCAGTTTAATACTCATAAGATTTCGGCAATAGTAAAATGCCGCTTCGCCAAAGGTGGTAACGGTATTCGGAATGGTAATCTCGCCTAAATTATTGCAGAGATAGAAAGCATACGCTCCTACCGTTTTAACTCCCGCGCTGATTTTTACATCAGAAAGCCTTGCGCACCAGCCGAAAGCATAATTGCCTATTGTTTCTACCTTTGCGGGGATATTTACCGAAATAAGATTATTACAGTATCTGAAAGCACTATCATCCAGCACCGATACCGTTTCAGGCAATGAAACGTATACAAGGCCATAGCAACTGTCAAAAGAGTATTTACCTATTCTTTGAACACCGTCCGGAATTGTTACCGACAGAGCATCCGAGCAACCGCAAAAAGCATAATCGCCTATAGCGGTTATTCCCTCGCCTATTTCGATGGATTTAATCGTCTTACCGCTCCAGGGAGCCTTCGACGTAGAGGTATAATCGGCTATATCTCCGCTACCGCTTATGGTAAGCTTACCGGTAGCCGAATCAAACGACCATGTTGCGCTTTCTCCGCAACTGTTACCCGCCGCTAGTGCAGTAAACGGAAATACAGATATCACCATTATCACTACAAGAAGCAATGCGGTAAATTTAATTTTTTTCATAAAATTCCTCCCAAACAAATTTCAGAGGCAAAAAAGCGGCGAAATAAATCGCCGCTTTTGTTAAACTGTCAACAAATTAGTAGAGATACTCTGTTCTGTTTACGTGATCTTTCATAAGAGCGAGGTCTGACTTATTTACCTTTGAATCTCCGGTAATATTAGCGCCCTCAAAGTCAAGTCCGGTTAAAGTTTCAACCCTGTTGATGTGGTCCTTTATGAAAGCAACGTCGGTCTTATTTGTTTTGCCGTTTCCGTCTGCATCGCCCAAATGTCTGAGCGCAGCATTTATAGCAACTGCTGAACTTGAAACGGTAATACGCTCGGTATGAGTCGAATGACCGGGTTTCGTAAATTCAATATCATAACTGCCTGCGGCAACACCAGTTAATGAATAGCTTGCGCTGGTTCCGGTTACGGTAGCGGTTTTAACTACATTGGTTGTACCTGCTGTATAAAGCTTAATTGTAACTGATCCATCGGGAATATTGGTGTTTGCCCAGCTTGTTACAGTACCCGAAACGGTTACGCCGCCTCCGGGTGTAGGCGAAGATGAATAGTGCCAATCTGCAGAGATAAGCTCGGTATTGCCGATAATGTTAATCTGTGATTTATCGCTTCCCGCAAAGTAAACATCGGCAAGAGAATCACAATCGGTAAATGCATCGGCATTGATGGTGGTAACACTGCTGGGGATTCTTACGGTATTAAGACTTACGCAGTTTTCGAACAAACCGGCGGGAATAGTAGCTACGCCCTGCGGGATTTCAACCTCCATAATGTTTCTGCAGGAAAGGAAAGCTTCCTCACCGAAAGAAGTAACGGTGCTCGGGAAGGTGATTTCAGACAAATTACTGCAGTAATAGAAAGCATTCTTACCTATCGACTGAACGCCCGAAGCCATAGTTACGCTGTTGAGGCTTACGCACCAACCGAAAGCATAATCGCCTATGGTTTTTACACTACCGGGAATTGTAACGGTGGTAAGAGAATCACAATATCTGAAAGCATTGTTTCCGATAGATGTAACGCCGTTTCCTATAGTAACGGTTTTAACATCACCACTGTTCCACGGAACAGCATCCGAAGAAGCGAAGTTTGTCATAGCGCCGCTACCGGTAATGGAGAGGGCACCGCTTGCACTTATACTCCATGATACACCTGTTCCGCAGTTTCCGCTTGTTGCAGCAGAAGCTGTTAATGTAGTTACGCAAAACATTGAAACTACAAGTGCTACTGCGAGAACAAGAGATAAAATTTTAGTTTTTTTCATTTAATTTATCCTCCTTTGGCTTTTTCGCCTATAAATACAAATACATTTTAACTCATTTTGTTTAAA
>JAGHTJ010000086.1 GCA_018065375.1 Candidatus Equinaster intestinalis
GTCTTTTTTTCGCGGAAGATTTGTGTTATTATATTAACAAAGATTTTTATAGGGGGAATTTTAATGGCTTCAGTAGATTTTAAACACACCCCTCACGGCGACCTTGCGATAGTAAGTATGCGTGGTTGTGAGGACATTTCATCAAAGGTGGACTTTTATCTTAAGCAATGGCGTGAGGTTGAAGAGGATAAATCCTTTATTATTCCGACCTCCTGCCCGAGATTCGGTTCGGGCGAAGCAAAGGGCGTTATAGGTCACACCGCCCGCGGACTTGATGCCTACATTATTTGCGATTGCTTTAATCACGGCGTTACTTATAAGATGTACGGTCAAACCGTACCGATGAGCCCCGATGACCATTTCCAGGATTTAAAGCGTGTTATCGCCGCTTTCGGAGGTAAGGCATCGAGAATCAATGTAATTATGCCGATGCTTTATGAAGGCAGACAGCACCGTAAAACCAAAAGAGAATCTATGGACTGCGCTTTGGCACTTCAAGAGCTCGTTGCAATGGGTGTTAAGAACATAATCACCTTCGATGCTCACGACCCGCGTGTTCAAAACGCCATTCCGCTTGACGGATTTGATAATGTTCAGGCGGCTTATCAGATGATAAAGGCTCTGCTGAAAACCGTTCCCGATATTAAGCTTGACCGCGAACACACCATGATAGTTTCCCCCGATGAAGGCGGTATGGGCAGATGTATTTACTACTCCTCCGTTTTAGGCTTGGAGCTCGGTATGTTCTACAAACGCCGCAACTATTCTATAATCGTAAACGGCAAAAACCCGATTGAAGCCCACGAATTCCTCGGTGCAGATGTTACCGGCAAGGATTTGATTTTGGTAGACGATATGATTTCTTCGGGCGAATCAATGCTCGATATTGCCGAAAGACTTAAGAAAAAGGGTGCGAACCGCATATTCATCTTCTCAACCTTCGGTTTGTTTGTAGAGGGTTATGAAAAGTTTGATGAATACTACAAAAGCGGATATATCGACAAAATCTTTACCACAAACCTTATTTACAACGAGCCCGAGCTTTTGGAAAAGCCCTGGTACTGCAATGTAAATATGGCAAAATACATCGCACTTCTTATTGATACTCTCAACAAGGACAACTCCATAAGCAAGCTTTTGGACCCCGTTGACAGAATTAAAAAGAAAATGGCTGAATACAACCAGAAATAAGAAAAAGCAATAAACCCGACCATCAGCTGACGTGTGATAAGGACGTTTTTCCGGATATGGATTTTGTACGAAAAAATCCGATGCTCGTTATTGATATGGGCAAGCAAAATTCACGGAGGTATTTATTTATGGAAAAATCCAGAACCGATATATTGATTTCAATATGGACCGGTTTAGGTATCGCCGTAATTCTGTTCTTTTTCATATTTACTTTTTTTGTTGGCGGCGATGCTTTTAACGGTTATTGCGAAGCAGGTAAATACTTTGTTTCCAATCACGGTGAAGTTACCGAAGTATCAAGAGAAATATGGATTACAAGTAAAATATCCACTGTTTTGTTTTTGATATTTCTTCCGTTGACACCTTTGGGAGGTTTTGCCATATCTGCAGTTGGCGAAAAAATCAAACGCCGCAAAAACAGATTGGAGTAACGGAAAATTTTCTTTATCAAATTCCGGTTTGTAGGATAAAAAATTGCCCGGCGAAAAGGATATGAATTCCTTTTCGCCGGGTTTTGCTTTGTCTAAAACTGCCTTATGGGACTGCTCCGTTTTGGTCAGATTGTTTTTTACATTGATTTAATCCAATTATCGAGAAATTTCATCTGCTTTTCAGTATGAAACCAATGCTCTCCGTTTTCCATAATGGTAAGCGTAGCACCCGTTTTTTTGGCGAAGGCGCAAACCGTTTCAAAGGTTGTGAGATTATCATTGCTACCGTAAAGAATGTGTGTGGGAATTTTCCAATTAACCGGATTTTGTCTTACAAAAGACAGATACTCCCAAGATAATTCCTGACCGAATTGTGTTTTGATTACACCCTTTTTGCGCAGCTCTTCTTCACTCACATCAGCTTTAAGCATCATATTTTCAATAAGCTTTTCCATATCAATTACGGGTGAAATAAAATAGGCTTTTTCTATCGGTTTATCGGCAAGCGCCGTTAATGCAAAAAAAGCGCCGATACTGTTTGCAATAATAATTACCGGGTTTTCGGCACTATACACCGTATCGAAAAAATTTGCAAATTCGTCTTTTGCTTCCCACGGTGTAGCTGCAAGGTAATCAAAACCCAAAACATTACAATCTTCGAAAAGCGGTTTATAATGCCTTGCTTCATCACTGCTTCCGCCCTGACCGTGAATATATATTACTGTTTTCACGCCTTATTCAACCGTTCTGATTTTAATACTGTTTATAATCGGTTGCTCGGAGGGGGCTATTTTTCCGTTATTGTCAAGCGGTTTTGCCGAAGTACATATCTTATCCACAATATCCATACCGCTTTTTACATATCCGAAAACGGCATATTGGCCGTCGAGCGAAAAACTGCTGTCCTGATGAACTATAAAGAACTGCGAGCTTGCGCTGTCATACGGGGTGGCTCTCGCCATCGAAATTGCACCGCGGGTATGAGAAAGGCTGTTGGATACGCCGTTTGCCGTAAATTCGCCCTTGATATTTTGGTTTGAGCCTCCGGTTCCGTTACCGTTGGGGTCGCCGCCCTGCATCATAAAGCCCTCCATTATGCGGTGAAAGGTAAGTCCGTTATAAAAACCGCTGTTTGAAAGGTTTATGAAATTCGAAACGGTTATCGGTGCCGCCTTTTGGTCAAGCTTAACCGTTATTACGCCGTAATTCTTAATATCTATATCGGCATAATATATCGCGTTTTCCTTAAGCTCGATAACCGGCTTTGTAATCAGGCTGTCGTCAGTTGATGCGGTGCTCTGTGTCTGGGGACTTGAAGTAACCATTGTACTCGAAGTATCGGGAGTTGCTACGGCAAGAACTATAACCGCAATTATCGCCGCAACTACAACACAGGCTAAAATTATACCTACCGTAACTGCCGCTTTTTCATCATTTTGGGTCTTTTTATTATTGGAATTATTCTTACTCATTTTTGCTTTACCTGCCTTTTTCTGAAAATATATCTTATGCCCAGCTTTATTTTGCGAAGCAAAACCGTAATTTCATTACAACGCAGAAAAACATAAAGCTTATATGAAAAATCGGTTACGCTGTGTTTTTCGCCCTTTCTTATATAGCTTGTTACAATTCCCACCACATTTTTATCGGTGATGCCGTATTCCTTAACAAGCTGGTTATCTCCCCGCATAATATATCCCTCTTTATTTTTACCTACAACACGGTGAAGAATAAACTGTCCGTTTGTTCTTCTGTAAAGGGGTAAATCATATTTTTTAAGGGGTTTATCGCATTTTTTAAGGGTTATTGTATCACGGCCCGTATGAAGAAGCGGATACATACTGTTTCCGTTTGGGGTAAACGAAACCTCCCCGCCTGCGGCGAGAACCTCCTCAATTACCGGCAAAATTTCTTCAAGCTTTATTTGTTTAGTTTTATTCATTTTGCCTCCTTGCCGCTCATTCCCTTATAGGAAACCTTGGCGGCTTCTATATCCATATTGCAGGACAAGCTGTATGTGTTCACCTGGGAGAGCACCTTATCGAGCACCATAAGCAGGGTTTCAAGCTCCTGCATATCAACCCTGTTAAAGGTCTGCTTCATAAAAAGCGGAAGGGCATCTTTAACCGAAATTTTTTTGATTTCGTTCTTTTCGCCCCTCGATAAAAAGCAAATTCCGCCGATTTTCACCTTTCTGTTATGGTTTAAATCGGTTTTGCCGCTAAAGGGTGTACCGTATACGTAAGCCTGACCGTCAATAATCCGGATAACCGGCTTATCATCGTTTAAAATATAGGCTCTGTCTCCGAAAAGCTTGAGCCAAAGGGCGGTATGGGTTGATTTTCCGGTTCCGCTGTCGGCAGAAAAGAGATACGCCATATCATCAACAACCACACAGGAGGAATGGAACATCAAACCGTCATACTTCATAACCTCGCGGTGGAACTTATCTCCGACTATTACATATTCGAATTCGTTCAGACAATCGTCCCTTTTAAACCAGTCAATGAAGGTTTGAAAATCCTCATCGGTTGACTCAATGGTGAAATCGGGCTCATCGGTATCGGGTATAAGATATTCCTCCGAGCGCTTTTCGGCAAAATCGTAACGATAATTTATATTTACTTTTAAATCGGCAATATTATATGATGGCATTATTTTTTGCTCCTTAACTTATACATTGAAAAGAAATTCGACTATATCGCCGTCTTTCATTACATATTCCTTACCCTCGGTGCGAACAAGTCCCTTTGCCTTGGCGTTTACCATATTTCCGCAGGACATCAAATCATCGTATGCAATTACCTGCGCACGGATAAAGCCGCGCTCAAAATCGGTATGTATTTTACCTGCCGCCTGGGGTGCCTTAAGGCCGTCTTTTATGGTCCACGCCCTTACCTCTTTTTCACCCGCGGTAAGGAATGAAATAAGACCGAGCAGACTGTAGCTTTTGGTGATAAGACGGTCAAGTCCCGAGCTTTCAAGTCCCATTTCGCCCAAGAACATCAGCTTTTCTTCCTTTTCCATATCCGAAATTTCAGCCTCAAGCTGGGCACATATAGGAAGAACCTCCGCCTTTTCGGCTTTTGCTATTTCCTCAACCGTTTTTAAATGGGCATTATTTTCAATTCCGCCCGAAAAATCCTCCTCGCTCATATTTGCCGCATAAATTATCGGCTTTGATGTGAGAAGGTTTATGGAGTTCATAATTTCCTGCTCGTCCTCGGTAAGCTCCATACTGCGGGCGGATTTTCCGCTTTCGAGTGTTGCATAGAGGTTTTTAAGGAAATCGAGCTCCGCCTGCAAAGACTTATCTCCCTTTAAATCCTTGGTGGTTTTGGCAATTCTGCGCTCAACCATTTCCATATCCGAAAAGATAAGCTCAAGATTTATTGTTTCTATATCTCTTGCCGGGTCTACCGAGCCCTCAACGTGAATTATATCATCGCTTTCAAAACAGCGTACCACGTGAACTATGGCGTCTACCCCTCTTATGTTTCCGAGAAATTTATTTCCGAGACCCTCGCCCTTTGAGGCGCCCTTTACAAGTCCCGCAATATCAACGAATTCTATTACCGCCGGTACTATCGGCGGAACCTTGTCCCCTGCCGTATACATTTCGCAGAGCTTATCGAGTCTTTTATCGGGAACAGACACTACACCCACATTGGGGTCGATGGTGCAAAACGGATAGTTTGCCGACTGCGCACCCGCATTTGTAATGGCATTGAAAAGGGTTGATTTTCCTACATTCGGAAGTCCTACTATACCTAATTTCACAAAGAATCACTCCAAAAG
>JAGHTJ010000105.1 GCA_018065375.1 Candidatus Equinaster intestinalis
ACACCGGCTTCGAGTAACTGTTTCATTGATACTACTGCCATTTGTTTTTCCTCCTGAGGTTTTCCCTCCATCCCGCACTACTGCGATAACTGTTGACGCCAACAGCACCTACGCCTTTATATGCGGAATGTGTGTAATATTTACTGCGCATAGCACAGCTGATATATTGTATCACAAAGTTTTATCTTTTGCAAGTGTTTTTTCACTTTTTTATTTTTTATTATTTTATTGTATTATTTATATTGACTTAAATGGTATTTTAAGGTATACTTGTAAAAATACTTTTTGGGAGGAACCGAAATGGCCTATTATTTCAATGATGTTTCACACACCTTTAATGAATATCTTTTGGTGCCCGGATATTCTTCAAGCGAGTGCATACCTGCAAATGTAAGTCTCAAAACCCCGCTTGTAAGGTTCAAAAAGGGCGAGGAGCCTGCAATCAGCCTCAATATACCGATGGTTTCTGCCATAATGCAATCGGTATCGGGTGAAAAGCTTGCCGTAGCTTTGGCAAAAGAGGGCGGCGTTTCATTTATATACGGCTCACAGAGCGTTGAAGACGAAGCCGCTATGGTTGCCCGTGCAAAAAATTTCAAGGCAGGCTTTGTTGTAAGCGCATCAAACTTAAAACCGAGTGACACACTTGCTGATGTTTTGAGAATTAAGGCTGAAAACGGTTTTTCCACCATTGCAATTACCGATGACGGTACTGCTACCGGCAAGCTCGAGGGTATCGTTACAAGCCGCGATTACAGAGTAAGCCGTATGGACCCGACCGACAGGGTTGAAACCTTTATGACTCCTTTTGACAAGCTCATCTGCGGTGAAGACGGTGTTTCGCTTAAGGAAGCCAACGATATAATTTGGGAGCATAAATTAAACGCTCTTCCCATTATTGATAAGGCAGGTCATTTAAAATCAATCGTTTTCCGCAAGGACTACGATTCTCACAAAAAAAATCCCAACGAGCTGCTTGACGAAAACAAGCGTTATGTAGTTGGCGCGGGAATCAACACAAGAGATTATGAGGCGCGAGTTCCCGCCCTTATAAATGCGGGTGCAGACGTACTTTGTATCGACTCCTCCGAAGGCTTCTCCGAATGGCAGAAGCTCACTATCGAGTGGATAAGAAAGAACTATGGTGACAGCGTAAAGGTTGGTGCCGGAAATGTAGTTGACGCCGAAGGCTTCCGCTTCCTTGCAGACTGCGGCGCGGACTTTGTAAAGGTTGGTATCGGCGGCGGTTCAATCTGCATAACAAGAGAAACAAAGGGTATCGGCAGAGGTCAGGCAACAGCTCTTATTGACGTTTGCAAGGCGCGTGACGAATACTTTAAGGAAACGGGAATTTATGTTCCGGTATGCTCTGACGGCGGCATAGTTTACGACCATCATATGACTTTGGCGCTTGCAATGGGTGCAGATTTCCTCATGCTCGGCAGATATTTTGCCCGCTTTGACGAAAGCCCGACAAACAAGCTTATGGGAACGGAAGCTACGTTAAAGAGTATTGGGGCGAGGGCTCAAAC